>CAZKJJ010000024.1:2289-14503 GCA_964553055.1 uncultured Acidimicrobiia bacterium | reverse complement strand
GGATCGGGGTTCTCATAGTTGACCGTGGGATGTATCACACCGTCGCGAATCGCGAGGATCGTGGCGATGGCCTCGATGGCCCCGGCGCCGCCCAGGAGATGTCCTGTCATCGACTTGGTCGAGGATATGGGGACCCTGTGAGCCTCTTCTTCACCGAGGACCAGTTTGATGGCCGCCGTCTCCGTTGCGTCGTTGGCAGGGGTCGACGTGCCGTGAGCATTGATGTAGTCCAGATCCCTGGCGCTGATCCCGGCATCCGACATGGCGGCCTCCATCGCTCTCGCCGCCCCGGTTCCGCCAGGCCTCGGGAGGGTGATGTGGTATGCGTCAGCGGACATGCCGTACCCGATCACCTCTGCATAGATCTCGACTCCCCTCTCGAGCGCATGCTCCCGCTCCTCGAGGACGAGGGCCGCAGCTCCCTCCGCCATCACGAATCCGTCCCGATCCGCGTCGAAGGGCCTGCTCGCTCGCTCCGGCTCGTCGTTTCGGGTGCTGACAGCCCTGGCCTGTGCGAAGCCCGAGACAGCCAACGGCACGACGGGGGCTTCCGCGCCTCCGGTCAGCACGACGTCCGCCTGGTTCCTGCGTATCAGCTCGGCCCCGTCGCCTATCGCGTTGGCCGATGCCGCACACGCGGTGACGACACAGGTGACAGGCCCGAGCAGGTTGTGGAGGATCGAGACCTCGCCTGCCGCGGCGTTGGGGATGATCTGGGGTATGACGAGAGGGCTGACGCGTCTCGGGCCCCGCTCTGTGAGCGCTTCCATTCCGGCGTGGATCGACAGGATCCCCCCGATCCCGACGCCGGTTACGACACCCGCGCGCATGCCACCCTCCGTGTCGTCGCGGTAGTCGAGGCCTGCATCTGTCATCGCCTGCTGGGTCGCCCCCACGAACAGTTGTGTGAACCGGTCGAGACGGCGGGCCTCCTTGCGCTCCAGGTAGGCCTCGGGGTCGAAGTCGTGGATTTCACCCGCTATCCGACAGACGAAGTCAGAGGCGTCGAATGCCGTGATGGGTCCGATGCCCGACTCGCCCGCCAGTGCGCTCTTCCAGAAGGCATCGACGTCGAGGCCGATGGGCGTGATAGCCCCCAGTCCCGTGACGACGACTCTTCGCTCGCTCACGAGAGCCTCCCTATGCCCCCATCTTGGTCATGACGACATCGACCGCCTCGGACACAGTGGTGATGTCCTCGGCCTCCTCATCGGGAATCGTCACGCCGAACTCGTCCTCGAGGGCCATGAGGAGCTCGACGACACCGAGCGAGTCGACCTCGAGGTCCTCTTCGAACGTCGCCTCGGGGGTGATCTTGTCCTCCTCGAGACCGAGCTCGTTGACGAGCAGCGTCTTCAATCTCGATTCGATGTCGGCACGATCCATGCTTCCTCCCGTCTTGGTCAGAGGGCGAGGCCCCCGTCCACCTGCAGCACCTGCCCGGTGATGTACCCGGCTTCGTCTGAGGCAAGATAGCCCACTGCAGAGGCCACTTCTTCGGGTGTGCCGTATCTCGCTGTGGCGATCGCGGCGATCGCGGCATCAACGACGCTCGAAGGGAGGCCGGCCGTCAGGTCAGTGGCGATGAATCCGGGAGCCACGACGTTGGCGGTGATGCCCCGAGTGGCGACCTCCTTCGCCACAGACTTCGTCAGGCCGATCAAGCCGGCCTTCGAAGCAGCGTAGTTGGCCTGTCCCGCGTTTCCCACGACACCGGCCACGGAGCTGACCGAGATGATCCTTCCGAACCGCGCCCGCAACATGCCCCGCAGGGCCGCCTTGGTGCAGAGAAAGGCGGAGCGGAGGTTCACGGCCAGGACGTCGTCCCAGGCCTTGGGACTCATTCTCACCAGCAGGTCGTCGCGGGTGATGCCCGCGTTGTTGACGAGCACGAGCGGAGGGCCGAGCTCGTTCCTGACAGCCTCGAAGAGGGCTGTCACCTGCTTGTCGTCTGAGACGTCCGCCGCCACCGCGAGCGCGGTGCCTCCCGCCTCCTCGATCTGGGACGCGGTCGCGAGGGCTGCCTCCTCGTTGCGCTCGTAGTTGACCACGACGGCGTGACCTGCTGAGGCGAGCTGCAACGCCACGGCCCTGCCGATGCCGCGCGAGCCCCCGGTGACGCGTGCCACTCTGGCAGTCACTCGTCCGGCCTTCCGTAGAAGTCGAGGTTCGGCTCGAGCAGGTCGAACGAGGAAGCGTTCGTGGGGGGTAGCTCCGCATCGCTCTGCGAGATCGGCTCGACTCTGTCACCCCATCGGTAGGCAACGGCCGCCCAGCTCAGCCCTGCACCGAACGCTGCGAACACGAGATGGGCTCCAGGGTGGATCATCCCCTGTTCGAGCGCCTCCGCCAGAGCGATGGGGATCGTCGCGGCTGACGTGTTTCCGTACGAGCCGATGTTGATGAACGCCTTCGAGGGATCGAGCCCGAGCCGCCTCGTCGTGGCGTCGATGATGCGAACGTTCGCCTGGTGGGGAATCAGCATGTCGACGTCGGAGATCGCCCATCCCGCTTGGCGGACGACTCGCACCGCAGAGTCACCCATGGTGGCGACGGCCCTACGGAACACCTCACGCCCGTCCATGGTGATGGCCTGCCGGGCGGGCTCCGGGTGGTGCACGGACCCGACCGTTCCCCTGTCCTCGATCCACAGGAACTCTGCAGCCTCCCCGTCGCTACCCAGCTCTGAGGCCATGATCCCCACCGCCTCGTCTGATGGCTCGATCAGGACGGCTCCTGCTCCGTCGCCGAAGAGGACGGCAGTGGTCCTGTCCGAGAAGTTCATGTAGTAGTGGAGCTTCTCGGCTCCGACCACCAGCACCCGATCGTGCACACCTCCTCTGATCATGTCCGAGCCGACAACGAGACCGTAGAGCCAGCCGGAACAGGCGGCATTCAGGTCGAAGGCACCCGCGTTGAAGGCTCCGATCTTCCGCTGCAGGAAGGAGGCGGCGCTCGGTATGACGGTGTCGCCGCTGCAGGTTGCCAGGATGATGAGGTCCACCTCTTCAGGCTCCCTGCCCGCGGCGGCCAGGGCTCGCAGTCCCGCAACGGCTGCCAGATCAGACGTCTCGACGTGCGAGATCCTCCGCTCTTTGATGCCCGAGCGAGTCGTGATCCAATCGTCAGACGTTTCGACGATCTGCTCGAGGTCGGAGTTGGTGAGCACGGTAGGAGGGAGGCACTTTCCCCATCCCGTGATCGCGGCGTGGCGCACGTTAGAGCCCTCTCGTTCGCCGCAGCATTGTACGCACTAGCTCAGTTGCGCCACCGCAGTCTCCACCGACTCGAGGTCGTCGACCACGATGACCTCGGCCTCAGGAGCGACCCTCCTTGCCATCCCCGCGGTCACGTCACCTGGGCCAACGTGCACGAAGGCCTCGACGCCTGATCGTCGCATCCTGTCGAGGCTCTCGCCGAACCGGACGGGGGCGACCACCTGTGCGGCGAGGGTCGACGCCACGTCCTCCGTCGGAAGGGCGGTGATGTTCGCAAACACGGGAAATCGTGCCTCTCCGACTGGTACCGCTCTGAGGGCCTCGGTGAGCGGCGCGACAGCATCTTCCATCATGGGTGTGTGAAAGGCGCCCGCCACCTTCAACGGCACGAATCGCCGTATGTTGTGCTCCCCCGCTGTGGATGCAAGCCACTCCAGGTCCTCGGTCGCACCAGCCACGACGACCTGGCCAGGTCCGTTCAGGTTGGCCACCCAGAGCCTCCCTCCGGATGACCGGCGTTCCGAGGCCGCCTTCTCCGCGACTGCGACGTCGGCCCCCAAGAGAGCCGCCATCCCGCCGGGAGCCAGGTTGGCCGCCTCAGCCATCGCCCTGCCTCGAACGGACACCAGGCGGAGTCCGTCGAGATAGCTGAACGAGCCCGCCGCAGCATGCGCCGTGTACTCCCCGAGCGAATGGCCGGCCGCGGCAGCCGGAGCCCCGATCCGGTGCGCCAGCTCCGACCAAAGAGCGAACGCGAGTGCGTAGAGGGCAGGCTGAGCTCTGTCGGTCTCCATGAGCTGCTCCTCGGGGCCCAGGAGGCACGTCTCCTCGAGCGACCAGCCGAGGATCTCGTCTGCCACCTCACCCAACAGATCTCCTCTCGATGCGAAGACGTCTGCTCCCATGCCGACGAATTGGCTCCCCTGACCGGGGAACAACACGGCGAAGCTCGGCGGCCCTTCGACCGTGGTCAGGAGGTCACCACCAGGCCATCGAAGACGGAGAGGAGTCGATCGACGTCCGCCTTGTCGACGTCGCGATGGGTCACGAGGCGTATGTGCCCCTGCCTCGGAGCTGCGACCTCGATGCCAGCCAGCCGGGCAGCCGCCGGCACGTCCGCCAGTCGGAAAGGAATCCCCACGTCGTGGACGAGCACCATGTTCGTCTCCACCTGGTCCAGGTCCACCGCCATCCCGTACCGATCATGGATCGCATGCGCCAGCTGCGTCGCCAGGGCATGGTCGTCCTCCAGTCTCTCCCACGACCGCAGAGCAACTCTGGCGGCCGCGGCGACAACGCCTGACTGCCGCATCCCCCCGCCGAGCCTCCTACGAAGAAACCTCGCCTCCTGAATGATGTCGGCCGAACCGCACAGGACCGACCCGACGGGCGCTCCCAGCCCCTTCGAGAAACAGAAGTTGACCGTGTCGGCGACGGCTGCATACAGCGCGGGCGGGTGACCGGACGCAACGGATGCGTTGAAGATTCTGGCGCCGTCGAGGTGAACGCTCCAACCGTCCTTTCCCGCCAGAGAGGACGTGTCCCGCATCACGTCGAGACTCACGACCCTGCCGCCTGAAGCGTTGTGTGTGTTCTCCCAGGCGAGGAGGCCGGAGCGGGGCATGTGAGAGGCTCGAGCGCCCAGCAGCGGGGCGATCTGATCCGCTGTGATGTCCCCTCCCCGGGACCCTTCCACCGTCTGGAACTGCACGCCCCACAGAGCCCCTGCCGCACCGGCCTCCGAGTCCTTGACATGAGATCGCTCGACGCATAGGACCTCGACCCCTGGCCTCGTCAGCACCCCCAGGGCTAGCTGGTTGCTCATCGTTCCCGTCGGGACGAAGAGGGCCGCCTGCTTCCCCACCGCGGCGGCAGCCTCCTCCTCCAGGGCGTTGACGGTGGGATCCTCGGCGTAGACGTCGTCCCCCACGTCTGCGGCTGCCATCGCCTTGCGCATCTCGTCTGTGGGTCTGGTGACCGTGTCCGACCGGAAATCGGCGATGCCGGTGGGGAACGCCACGACGTGCCTCAGAAGACCAGCAGCCGCTCGATCACGCGGCGGATCGGCCTTGGGACGAGCGACGCTCCCAGATCGACGACCGTCGAGATCACCTCGAGCACGTTCGCCTCACCATCCCAGTGCTCGAGGACGATCGCAGGCCCGACACTCCTGAGGAGGTAGTGGAGGCCGAGTGAGAGAAAGAGCAGGTCATCGAGCTGCCCGAAGAACGGGATGATGTCGGGGAAGATGTCGAGCGGGGACACCACGTACCCCACCGTGGTCAGGAGCAGGGCTTTGCTCATCGTGGGGACCCTCGGGTCGAGCAGGAGGCGCCCCAACAGCTTCACGAGGTTGGGAACCAAGAGCAGCCCTTCCCTGATCCACTCTTGCCGAGCAGGAAGCGCCGTGGGAGAGATCACCTGATCAGGTCGGATCGCGTTCCGCATCTCGTCGCCCCCTCCAGGTGTCATGGGTTCGCCGCAGTCCCTGTGAACCTGATCTCGAGGCTGCCGTTGTTGAGCGCCGCGCCGAGCACACTTCTTCTCCTCAGCGAGTCGGGCAGGACGAATGATCGCCTGTATGGCCCAACGGTGATGTAGAGCTCGGTCCCATGGCGGAACACGTCGATGTCCTCGGCGTCGACGAGGGGTATCCTCATCTCGACGACCACCTCTTCGTCGGTCTGCTTGAGCTCGAGTGGCGTCACCCCCTCGAAGTCAGCGACCGGGTCAGCCGACCCGTAGAGCTCGGCTCCCAAGACTCGCAGGCGATCGATGCCAACCATCTCCTCGTCGAAGAGGCGAATGCTCATCACAGGAACCTCCGCGAACGAGGCCTCGATGTCCTCCAGGTGCTTGGCTTGTATCTCCAGCCATCTGGAGAAGTAGACGTCCGAGATACGGGCGGGTAGCACGCGGTTCACGATGACAGAGTCGACGCCGTAGCCGAACAGGCCAAGGTACGTATAGGTTCTTCTCGCCTCCTCGACGACCATCTTCTCGGGATTGACGACCAGCCGAGCCGACGTGATCTGGGTGTTGGCCAGGAGCTTCTTGGCTGCCTCCACTCCCTGGAAGATGTCTTCCACCGCCTCGTAGACCTGCTCGCCTGGAACCGGGAGGTTCGTCATCCTCGTGAGCACAGGCCTGGCAGCCCGCATGACGCGGCGCTCCGTGTTGAACACCCTCTCGAAGTACCACGACATCACCTCAGGCAGGCTGAGCAGCCGGAACGTCTCGGCCGTCGGAGCGCAATCGACGACGATCACGTCGTAGTCACCCGAGCTCGCGTGAGCGGTCACGTCGAGCAGCGAGAACAGCTCGTCCATGCCGGGGAACACCAGGAATTCCTCCGCCTCGATGCCTGAGACGCCGCCCCAGTCGAAGACAGCCATCAGTTGTCTCCGTATCTCGCCCCAGAGCGTCTCCAAACGACGCTGGCTGTCGATCTGTTGCCCGTGAAGTCCAGGCGCGATCTCCTTCAGCTCGTCGCCGAGCGGAAGGTCGAAGGCGTCTCCGAGACTGTGGGCGGGATCCGTCGACATCACCAGCACGCGGCTGCCCAGCTCCGCGGCCCGCAGCGCCGTCGCCGCCGCAATGGTCGTCTTGCCGACGCCCCCCTTTCCGGTTATCAGGACGACCCTCATGGGAGCCCCTCCAGCTCCTCCGCCCTCTTTCGGAGTCCGCGCAGTGCGGTGCCGACGAGTTGTTTCTCGCCCTGTCTCCTGAGGAACCCTGGCAGCTTGAACCCAGGCTCGACTTTGAGCATGTAGACGATCGACGTTCCACCTTCAGGGAGCGGGTGGAACTCGTATGAGCCGACGAGCTCATGGATGTCGTCGCCCGGCTCCGCCTCCCACGTCACCTTGGTGGGCACGCCGGTCCAGTCGTAGGTGAGAACGTAGGTGATCTCCTTGACGAGCGCATCGACCACGAAACGCGCGCGGACAGGGAACCCCTCGGCGTCCGAAGCCAAGACCTCGACCTTCCTGACGCCGGACGCCCACTCCGGGTAGCGCTCGAGGTCAGCGGTGACCGACAGAACGGTTTCAGGGCTGGCGGACGTCTCGATCCCCTGTACGGCGGCTTCTGCCATGAGCTCCTTTGACCCTCACCAGAGTAGCCGTAGCCGGGGAGCGGCCCCACGGGTGAGCAGGCCCGGAGCCTTCCGCTCGAGCGGCTGGCGCCTTTGCCTGCGGCGACCCGGTCGGTCTCAGGCGGGAGGGTGGTGAATGGCTCGCTTCGTGGCGCGGAAATAGCCGGCATTCCGGCATCTGGTCCTTCCGACGCGCCACTGGGTGGCGGCGGGTTGGTGGATGTCACCAAAGTAGTGGTATGCGGGCTGGTGTTCTCGGACGTACGCCAAGATGGCAGCGGACGAGCGCTGCGGTCGTCCAGCCACGACGTCGTAGTGCAGCGGGGCGATCGAGGGGGCCATGTGGGTGCAGAGGACGTCGACCGCCCCGAGGCCCTCGAGCTTGGCGGCAAGCTCCTCAGGAGGGACTTCGCCCGGCACTCCCAGGGGACTCGGCGCACCGCCACCTGCGAAGCCGACGCGCAGCCCTTCGATCTCGATCACCTCTCCGTCCACGAACCGGCATGTCTCAGGCAGGCTGTCCTCGAGTAGATCGGGCCAATCGACGTTGCCGAACGTGACGTAGGCCGCCGCTCCTTCGAGCGCAGCACCCAGGTCCGCGTACTGGCGTCGAACCCTACGGTCGATGTCAGCCCTCACCGCGTCTTCCCTTCCCTCTGTCAGCTCGCGCCACAGGCGCCGGGATGCGTCGTAATCGCCCGCGGCCCGGTACGAGACGATCTGGCCGACCACGTCGCGGCCGAGCACGTCCGCCAGGATCCCCTCGTGCGTGCGGTAGTCGATGAAGTTGATGAGGTCGCCGAGGATCAGGATTGGCTCGGCCTGAGATGCGAAGCCCGAGAGGGCCTCGAACTCTGCATGGACGTCTGAGATGATCAGCACGGCCTCAGACGTCTGACCTGCGCTCGCCAACCCGCTCGCGCACGAGTGTGACCCAAGCCACGGCAACCGCAGCCGCCACGATCGAGGCGCTCACGTGCATGGCGGGGGACCCGCCAGCGTACGAGGCCGACAGCCCACCGAGGCCGAAGGCGAACGCGGCTGCGATGACCTGCGGCAGCCTTCCCTGAGGAAGCGCTCCTCTCCGCAGCCCCCGAGAGGTCACCCAGCCGATCAGCATCACCAGACCCACCGCCAGGGATGCTGCGTAGAGGGCCCTCACGGAATCCCCAGGCGAGAGCTCGTCATCACGAGTCCGAGAGCAATCAGACCGAGCACGCCTCCCGCGATCACCGACAGCACCCTGGGTCGTACCAGGATGCTCTTCTCGTGGCCGGCAGCGAGCCGATAGGCGTCGTGACCCGACAGCGCCCACAGCATCAGTCCCGCTGCGGTGAGCGCCACGCCGACGGCGGACGTCGCGAAGAGAAGCACTCCCGAAGCCACGGCCATCACGACGAGGATGCCCTCCGAGAGCCCCAAGATGGGCTGACCTGCCTTGGCGAGCCCGACACCGGGAATCGCAGACCATGCCAGGGCCCTGACCGGATCCCCGCTCGGAGCAGCGTCCTGGGGAGCGAAGCTGTCGAACATGGGTGTCCCGCAGCTGACACAGTCGTTGACGGTCAAGGGACTCGGTCTCTCGCACATCGCGCATATCCAATGACCCGCGGCGTGCTCCAGCGGGTCCGAGACCGGGGCCTTCGACGACTCGGCGTGCCCTGCCTGCGCATCGAACCTCGAGAAACATCGACTGCACCACTCCGCACCGGCGGGGTTGGACGCATCGCAGACAGGACAGGCGCGTGGCACCGCGGTCTCAGCGTAACTCAGGCGCTCAGCCCGTTTGCGGTATGTCGGAGCGCCCGAGAGCAGCTCCCACCTCTTCGAGCACCCTGGCGTCTGCCTCGTCCGCTGCCCGCTCCTCGAGCAGCTCGACGGCTCTGGGAATGGGGGTCGCCCTGCCGATCGCCCATGCCGCGTGGGCCCGCAGCAGCCAGTCCGAGTGCCGCAGGTACTCTTCGAGAAGGCTCAGCCCACCTGCAGCATCGACGTTTCCCATCGCGACGAGCGCGTTCCTCCTCAGATACCTGGGTTGGCGGCGCGGTATGTAGAAATGGCCGAACCGGTCCAGCAGCTCGCCGTCCTCCGCGCTGAGGATGTCGACGAGCGAGGCGTTTCCTCTGTGCAATCGGCTCGTCCGAAGAAGACGGCCGCCGGGCGGGCATGCCTCGAGGCAGTCGTCGCATCCGTAGATCCTGTCGCCGACCGCGGCGCGCAGCTCCCTCGGGATGACGCCAGGAGCCTGCAGCCAGTAGGCGAGGCACTTGACTGCATCGAGGACGCCCGGTTCGACCAGGGCCCCCGTCGGACAGGCAGGAAGGCACGCAGAGCAGCTTCCGCATCCCCGCACCATCGGGCTCGTGACAGGGAGCAGGGCGTCTGTCACCACCGAGCCGAGAAGCGTCCAGGGACCGAAGCCAGGCACGAGGACCATGGAGTTCTTTCCCCACCATCCGACGCCACTTCTGACTGCGGCTGCCCTGTCGACCAGTCTGCTGTCGTCTGAGAGGACGGCGGCCTGGTATCCGTGAGCCCTGAGGACGTCCGCGACAGACTCCAGAGGCCTCCGCACGAGGGGATAGAAGTCCGTGACGGCGAAACGAGCCACGCGACCCTCCCTGGTGCGAGCGGCAGGGCGCCCCGCCTTCGGAAGGTACGAGGCCGCGCCCACGACGAGCCGCTCAGCCCACGGATGGGTCATTCGCACGTCGGTGGCGACCTGCGGGTCGCGGTACGTGAACGTCAGGTTACCGGCGAGGCCCGAGGCGATCCGCCTTCGCATCGTCACGGCCACGTCCGAGAACGCATCCACCGTGCAGACGCCGACCGCGGCCAGCCCCATCGCAGCGCCGAGGCGCTCGATGTCCGACGCCACGTCCTCGAGCCGTCTGGCCACCTGGCGAGGTTAGGGCCCGCCGCGCTCGTCAGCCCGCTCGCTGCTGCGGCGGCTCCTTCCTCGGCAAGAGGCGCAAGGGCGGGACCAGTCCGGCCTCAGCAAGCGTCGCCATTGCCTCCAGCTCGGGCGGTGCCAGCTCCAGGGTGCCTGGCAGATCTTCCAGGATGAACGTGACGACGCAATCGTCGCAGAGCACCGTGTGCTGCATGGCACAGGCATCGCAGTCGATGATCATCGTGGCTGAAGGTACCGGGAGGGTGTGACAAGGAAGATGAGCGTCTCGGGTAGCCGGAGGGCAGCGTCCTGACCTCATGCCCGGCTCTTCGCACTAAGTTCCCACCAGGAAGGGAGTCGCCATCTCAGAGGTCGAGGTAACGGACCTGGTCAAGGTCTACCCAGGTGACGTCCGGGCGGTCGACGGCATCAGCTTCACGGTCCGCAAAGGTGAGGTGTTTGGATTCCTCGGGCCGAACGGTGCAGGGAAGACCACCACGATCCGCATGATCGTGACCCTGTTGCGCATCACCTCCGGTCGGGTGATCGTGGACGGCATCGACGTGGCCCGTAACCCCGAGGAGATCCGCAGGCGGGTCGGCTACGCCGCCCAGTCCATCGGCGTCGACGACGACTTGACAGGCATCGAGAACCTGGTGCTGCAGGCCAGGCTCCACGGCATGGGAAGGCGGGAGGCGGTCGCCAAGGCCAGGGAGCTGATCGAGGTAGCAGATCTGACAACGGCAGCAGACAGGAGGGCGGGCACGTTCTCTGGAGGCATGCGCAGGCGGCTGGATCTGGCACAGGCACTCGTGCACGGCCCGCCTCTGCTGTTCTTGGACGAGCCGACCACAGGGCTGGACCCCCAGAACCGGAGAGGTATGTGGACGTATCTGAAGGCTCTCAACGCCTCAGGGGTGACCATCTTCCTGACCACGCAGTACATGGAGGAGGCCGACGAGCTGGCGGACACCCTGGCCATCATCGATCAGGGACGGATCGTCGCCGAAGGCTCTCCTGACAGCATGAAGTCAGAGCTGGGAGGCGACGTCATCGAAGTGACCCTGACCGAGGGCACATCCGAACATCAGGTGGCGCAGGCGCAGGAACTCTTGACAGGAGTGCCCGGGGCGGAGGGCACGCAGGCTGTCGATCACACCGTCTCGGTGTTCGTGCGGGACGGAGGCTCCGCCCTCGCCGATCTCGTCCGGCGTTTCGATGCCGCCCGGCTCTCGGTCGCTCGCCTCGAGCTCCACGAGCCGACCCTCGACGACGTGTTCCTCCACCATACGGGAGAGCGGATGCGGGTCGAGGAAGTCAAGCCACGGTCGAGGGTTCGTCTCGGTGGCAGAGCGAGGAGAGCTGGTTGATGTTGAGAACCGCCGAGGAGACGAGCGTGCTCTGGGGCCGGAACCTGCGCAAGCTCGTCAGGGTCCCCATGTTGGTCTTCTTCAGCCTGTTCCAACCACTGCTGTTCCTGGTGCTGTTCAGCCAGGTCTTCTCGTCGATGGCCGATCTGCCTGGATTCCCGTACGAGAGCTACCTCCAGTTCCTGGTCCCGACGATCATCGCGCTCACCGCCCTCAACTCGGCGTTCCAATCAGGCATGGGGATGGTCACCGACGTGGAGGACGGCATGCTCGACAAGTTTCTCATCGCTCCGATTCACAGGACCAGCATCCTCCTCGGCAAGGTGGCGGCAGACGCGACCCGTATGGCCATTCAGGCCTTGTTGATCATCCTCATCGCGTATCTGATGGGCACCCGCTTCGCGACCGGCCCCCAGGGCATCGTCGCGATGGTCATCCTCGCCGTGCTGTTCGGAATCGCCTGGGCGGGGATATCCAACGTGATCGCCCTCAGGACCCGGAACGCAGAGCTGACGATGCTCCTCGGGATCCTGATCACGTTCCCGCTGCTGTTCCTCTCCACAGGGTTCATGCCACTCCTGCTGCTGCCCGACTGGCTGGAGACCGTGGCGCTGTTCAACCCCATCACCTATCTGAT
>CAZKJJ010000024.1:0-2279 GCA_964553055.1 uncultured Acidimicrobiia bacterium | reverse complement strand
GCGACGACGGCGGGATCTTCGAGTCGCAGGCGACAGGCGAGGTGGTCGACGCCGTTCGGGTCCTCGTCAACGAAGGGTGGATATGGGCAGAGGTGGTGCAGGCGCTCGCCGTGACCCTGGGATTGTCACTCGTGACACTGACGGCTGCGACCCGCTCGTTTCGGCGGGTCATCGGCTGAGCCAACCTGCCAACGCTTGCGACCAGAGGCCAAGCGCTCCTCGCTGCTCCGCTCCCTCTCTGACCTCGCGGTCAGTCGAGACGACCACGACCCGACCCTTCGAGGTGCCGAGCATCCCGAGTATCTCCTCATCCGCCAACACGTCGGGGTCTGTGAACCGGACCTCGACGCCGCGCGGGCCCTTGGCCCTGTCACCGGATTCCAACCCAGAGTCGTAGACCACGACCACGCGGAGCGGGCCGACTGCTCTTGTTCGGAGCCTGCCGAGCGACTCGTTCAGTCTGCTCCGAAGCTCACCCGTGTGAAACGAAGCAGGGTCGAGCTGAAAGCTCACGTTGTAGCCGTCCACGAGGATCGTGGTCGGGTCTGACTGCGCGAGCAGCCAGTCGATCATCGCGGGGTCGTCGGGAGCGATCCTTCTCGGAGGTCCTTTGGCGGGGGTACCTCGGGCGGGGGCGGCCGCGGGTGGAGCCGCTTCGGCGGCGAGGGCCAACTCGTCGAGATGAGCAGCCAGCGTCAGAGGATCCCGATAGCTCCAGCCGCTCTCCCATCCAGGTGACGCGGTCTCGCTCGTTGAACGCCTCGCTCGAAGAAGGCCCGCCCTCAAAGCCCTGTTGCGAGCGCCCGCATCGTCCAGGGCCTCCTGCACGCGTCGCAGCTCGTCTTGCACCGCCTGGTCGGCCTCAGATGGCTTCGGCGACGTCTTTGCTCGCGTCTTCGGGGCCGCTGCTCCCTTGGCTGCCTTGTCTGCCCTGTCCGCCCGCTGCTCTGCCAGTAGAGCGCGCTTGTCGGCAGCCTTGGCACGTGCCCGTGCCTTCTCGAGCTCGGACCTCAAGGCCGCTACCTCGTGCTCGAGCCTGGCAGTCTCCACCGCGACATCCTCGAGCCTGGTGGTGGAGGCCAGCCCTGCCAGGCGAGACTCCCAGCCTTCTGGGCGGTTGAGGAACAAGTCCGTCGCCTCGTCAACGGCTCCGCCAGCCGGGCGCCCGTTCCATGCCTCGGCGACCTTAGCTCGCAGCCAGGCATCATCGTCGAGCTCTCTGATCAGCGACCGCGCCAGAGGAGGGGGCAGCCGCTCCGAGTCCGCCACCCGCCGCAGCGAGGGTGGCACGTCTTCACGGTCGAGGTCCCGAAGGACGCGGTGCGCCTGAGCAACCAGAGCGCTCAGGAGCGGTAGAGGAAGGGATTCGACGTCCACGACCCCATCGTACGAACCTCACTCCGCTGGCAGGGAAGCAGGTCGCCTCGAGGGAGCGGAGTCCATGTCCGGCTCCTTGGGTCTCGCGGAGCGGATCAGCCTCACAACCTCCCGGATCGCACGCTCGAGCTGGGGATCCCTGCCGGCCGCATGGTCCTGCGGACGAATCTCGATCTCGATGTCGGGTTCGGTGCCATAGTTCTCGACACCCCAGCCGACGTCTTCGAACCAGAAGGCGAACTCCGGTTGGGTCGTGACCGTTCCGTCGACCAGGGCATGCCTCGGTGAGATGCCGATGACGCCTCCCCACGTCCGTTTCCCGAGAAGGGGCCCAAGGCCCAGGAGCTTGAACGCATGGCTGAAGATGTCGCCGTCTGAGCCCGAGTACTCGTCCGTGAGGCACACCATGGACCCGAGCGGGGACTCGACCGGCCACGGCTCGGGCCTTCCCCAACGGGAGACGTCGTAGCCGACACGCCGCCTGGCGAGCTTCTCGAGGAGGAGCTGACTGACATTCCCTCCCGAGTTCTGGCGAACATCAACGACGAGCCCTGGTCTGTTGACCTCGGCTCTGTAGTAGCGGTGGAACTCTGCGAATCCCCTTGGCCCCATGTCTGGGATGTGGAGGTATCCGGCTTCGCCTTCGGTGGCTTCGTGGACAGCTCTTCTGTTGGCCTCCACCCACTCGCGGTACCGGAGCGGCAGCTCGGACCGGAGCGTGTGCACGAGGAGCCGCCGTGCCCGCTCCCCCGGTGTGCGCAGTGTGATCGTCACGGCGGCGTCTGCCTTGTGGACGAGGAGCTGCTCTGGTGATCTTCGCATCGAGGCCTGAACACCGTCGACCGCCACGACCAGATCGCCCGCGCGGGCGTCGCTGCCTGCTCTGGCGAGGGGCGACGATG
>CAZKJJ010000023.1:1928-14614 GCA_964553055.1 uncultured Acidimicrobiia bacterium | reverse complement strand
CCTCCTGCGGTCGTGCTCGCCACGGATCACGTACAGGACGGTGATGGCGGCGCCGTGGATGCCAACGAATCCGATAGCGGCGACGATGTGGAGGAACTTCAGCCACTCTCGGGACACCATCTCACGGTAATCGGCCCAAGGGGGTCGGGTGGCCGTTGGGCATGGGGCCGGTCAGCCCGTGACCATGATGCTTCCCCTCATCGTCGGATGGATGGAACAGAAGAACTCGTAGCTGCCCGTTTCCTCGAACGTGTACGAGAAGTTGGTCCCTCCCGTGATCGGGCCCGAGTCGAACAGTCCGGTGGCGGACGTCCACGTATGTGACACACCGTCGCTGTTGCTGATCCTCACAGCTTCCCCTGCGGACACGGTGATCGGCTCGCCGAAGGAGAAGCCCTGGATGGTTATGGAGGCACCATCGGATGCTGACGCCTCCTCGATGGTCACCTCGGCGCCGACCACCGCCACGTTCCCTTCGGCGTCCGTGGCAGGCAGGTCGACCGCGTCGTCGGGGGGTGCGAACAGGTACTCCCCGTCTCCGTCGAGATCGATGTGCGCCATCGGAAACAGCAGATCCGAGGCGGCCAGAGGCTGGTCGAGCGTCACGACGACGTCGGTGGAGGTACCGGCAGGCAGGAGATCTGAGTGACCGACCACTGCACCGGGCGAACCCTCGGCGTTGCCGTGGACAGCGATGTACCCAGGGGACGGAATGGTCACCGACGCGATCACGATCGACGTTCCATCCGAAGTCTGTGCCTCGAACACGACTTCAGCGGGCGACATGGCAGGGCTCGGGGCCTCAGTGGTCGTCGGCTCAGGCGGCGTCGTTGTGCTCAGCGTGGTGGCCGTCTCGTCCGATGTGCCTCCACAGGCTGCGACCACGATGACTGCCGCGACGGCAGCGATGCGATACATCCTCGGTCTCCTTCAACAGGGTTACCCGTGGCAATACGTGGCCCTCCGATGAACGGTTCGGTGCCACGCCGAGGCCCGAGCAGCACGTGCCCTGCGGTGCGGCCGGCTATGAGCGCGGCCGAGGCTCAACCCTGCAGGTCCGGGAGAGCTTCGCGGCCAAAGACCTCGATCTGGGCCCTCCGCTCCGGCCAGCGGCCCTTGAACTGGAGTGCGATGTGCTCCACCCCTGCCCTCGCGTGGTGAAGAAGAGCTTCGGTCAGTTGATCGGGGGTGCCCCGCAGGCGGTCTTCCTCCTGTGGGACGGGCCGGTCGGTCACCTCGATCGGTCGGCAGCAGCACAGACCGATGGCATCGGGGTTCCTGCCCAACTCGGCTGCCATCGCCCGCACCTGCTCGAAGTGGCTCGCTAGATGCTCAGGGACGACTCTGACGAAGTACGAGAACCACGCGTCGCCGTACCTGGCTGCCCGCATGCGTGCCCCTTCGCTCTCCCCTCCCACCCAGATCGGTAGGCGCGGCCGCTGGAAGGGCCTGGGGCTGACGGCAACCTCGCCGAATCGATAGTGGCGACCTTCGAAGTGCGGGCGATCCTGGCTCCACACCAGGTCGAGGATCTCCAGCTGTTCGTCCGCCACCGAAGCTCGATCCTCGAACCTGACGCCGAGGGCTTCGAACTCCTCGGGCATCCATCCGATGCCGACACCGAGGATGAGCCGCCCCCTGGAGAGCGTGTCGACGGAGGTGGCGACCCTGGCTGTCACCAGCGGGTGGCGATACGGCAGCACGATGACGGACGTTCCGAGTGAGATCCTCTCAGTGACGCCCGCAAGGAAGCTGAGAACGCTGAAGGTCTCCAGGAATGGGCTCTCTGGTGGAACGAACCACTGGCTCTCCTCCCCATACGGGTAGGGCGTGTCCACAGACCAGGGGTTCACGAGGCGTTCCGCAGCCCAGACCGAGTCGTAACCGAGCTCTTCCGCATGCCGAGCCGCCTCGGAGACGACATCGGGTCCTGCAGCTCGGCCCGAGACAGGGAGGAACACTCCGAGCTTCATAGTGGGAGGCGATCGTACTGGCCCCCGGGTAGGCTCGATCGGCTGACCTGGCGGGTCCCTCGGGGCGAGGGTCGGCCTACGAAGTCCGAGAGCCGACGCTGTGAAAGCGAAGTGACGAATCCCCTTTCCCCTCTCCCCTGGCCGGCGATCCTCGACGCAGCGCAGCGGGATCTGTACGTTCGGGCCAGGCGCTCGGCTGCGGAGGTCCTGGGGCCCATCGCTGTCGCTGGACCCAAGGGAAGGGTCAATCGTTCGCTGGTCGAGGCCCTTGCCACGGAGGGCCTCCTCTCACATCTCTTTCCCGATGGCCTCACGGATGGCCGCGAGCCTGAGCGCGTCTCCGCCAGCGATCTGTGTCTCCTGCGGGAGGCGATCGCGACCGAGTCGACCGAGGCAGAGACCGCGCTGGCGATGCAGGGTCTTGGGTCGTATCCGATCCTGGAGGCAGGCTCTGATGAGCTGGCACGCCGATGGATCCCACAGGTCGCGGCTGGCAAGGCAGTGGCAGCCTTCGCTCTCACCGAAGCAGGCGCAGGCTCAGACGCCGCCGCTCTGGCCATGAAAGCGGAGCCCGATGGTTCCGGTTTCCGCCTCACAGGGGAGAAGCTCTGGATCTCCAATGCGCCGGACGCCGACATCTACACCGTGTTCGCCCGTACGACGGCCGGTGAAACGTCCCGGGGCATCACCGCCTTCGCTGTGGCGGCCGATAGTGAGGGCCTGAGTGGGAGGCGGCTGGACCTGCTCGCTCCACATCCCATCGGAAGCCTCGCATTCGACGCCGTGTTCGTCCCCGCCGAGAACGTCGTGGGCGAGGTCGGCCATGGTCTGGGCGTGGCCCTGCGCACCCTGAGCCGCTTCCGGCCAAGCGTCGGAGCGTTCGCACTCGGCATGGGACAGAGGGCCTTCGAGATCGCCAACCGACACGTCGACGACCGAGAGGCCTTCGGCGGGACCCTCCGCGATCTCCAGGTGGTCTCACACAAGCTGGCCACCATGGCCACGAGCCTCCACGGGGCCCGCCTCATCGTGTACGACGCCGCTGCTGGCTTCGACCGAGCAGGCGAGCATCTGCCATTCCGCTCCTCAGCCGCCAAGCTGGTGGCCACAGAAGTCGTTCAGTGGGTCGTCGATGACGCCGTGCAGCTCCTCGGCGCCGCCGCACTCGAAGTAGGGCATCCACTCGAGCACCTCTACCGGGAGATACGGGCTCCCCGCATCTACGAAGGGGCCTCGGAGGTACAGCTCGACGTGATCGCCCGCACCCTGGCCCAGGGCGAGAGGGACCGCGCCGCCCCGGGCTGACATCCAGGAACCATCCGCTGCGACCAAGGACGCCGGCACTCGCACAGCCTCACGCCCTCCATCTCCTGTGTATACTTGACGTACGTACAGTCAGTTCCGGTTCCGCAGCACCGTGCGGTATCTGCGGGTCCATCGGGAGGCGACCGTGGCAACTGGCACCCGCTCGGCAGCAGTCGTGACGGTCCGTGTGGTGGCAGGGGCAGCGGCCGGGCTCGTGGCCGGCTTCTTCGCGGGCGTGCTAGTCCTTCAGCTGGCGGCTCGGTTCTCCACGACGGGCAGTGGGATGGAGGACCTCCAGGCGGTGGCGGCCAGCTTCGTGAGTTTCGCCCCGATCGGGGCGTTGATCGGCGGTGTACTTGCGGCGGGGCGCCCACTTCGCATCCGGTGGCAAGGGCGCCCTGACCAACAGCGCAGGGCCACTTGGATCGGCCTGGCGGCGGGACCGCTCATCGGAATGCTCGTTGCGCTCAACTCATCAGACCCCGTCGAAGCCATCGCAGGAGGCGTCATGGCGATGCCGCTCGGCGCCGCCATCGGCTTCGCGCTGGGAGGACTGGCGGGGCGCATCAGAGCCAACGCGCGGCCCTCAGACGAGATGTAGGAGCGATTCTCATGGGTTTACGAACACCAACCATCCTTGCCATGACCGCAGCGATCCTCGCGACATCCGCGTGCTCCGGATCCGCGACGACCACCACCGAAGTCAGCGTTCCACCGGCCACGACGTTGCAGCCCACCACGTCGACCCCGCCGGCGACCGCGGCACCAACCACACCTACGACTCAGCCGGGTGAGGGAATGCTCCTGCTGCCGGGATTCTCCGAGCTGGGCCCCGCTTGGACCGAGACCCTCGTCATTCCCTACGGACCAGAGGAGGAGTTGCTTGGCACTGCCCCGGGGGGCGAGAACCTCGAGCTCGGACCCGAGTACGGAGCGCAGGGGCCGGACGGAACTTGGTGGTTCCTGGACGCGGCCAAGAAGCGTCTGGCCCACTACTCGGAAACCGGGGAGTACATCGAGGCCGTTCCGATGAAGCCCGAGCACCTCGTCAATGGGGAGTTCTTCCAGTTCCAGCTGCCGAGGATCCTCGACGACGGCACCCTGGTGGCCAGCAGACTCGGTGGCGACGAGGCCAGCACGCTCCTGGTGCTCGAGGGATTGGACACCAGGACCGTGAACGTTCCTGCACACTTCGGTGCCAAGATCGACGACGGAGTAGCCATGTACGGCTTCGGAAAGGAGAACGAGCTGCTGCGGGTAGATCCCACGACGGGATCGTTGGAGCCGGTCGACTGGTTCAGGACGCGAGCGGGCATCCCGTTTCGCCTCGAAGTCCGGGGAGACGAGATGACCATCGAGCTCCCAGATGCCGATCGGCCCACCATCGGGCTCCGGTTTGCCTACTCGGGAGATCCCTCGATCCCTGCCTATGGAGCGGTCGAGGCCTCCGGGGCGGAGGACGGAACGCTGTTCCTCTACCTGTTCGGGGGGACGGACGACTACGACATCGGAGGAATCGGTGGCTTCTTCTCCGTTTCGTCGGAAGGCGACCTCTCTCCGTTGGAGTCCACCAGGGACCCCTGGTCCCCTTCCGACCCTGGCAGCCCCGCCCACCTGGGTGTGCGCCCCGGCACCAGCACTCCCTGGCTGATGTTCGTCGACACGGACGGCGTACGGGTGTTCACGAGAGGATGACTCTGGGTTTCGTGTCAATCTCAGACCCCAGATAGAGGCCTGAGATTGACAGAAACCTCGGGACCGAGACTTCTCAGCCCGCAGTGCTCTGGCGAGCCGCCGCGCCGACGAGTTTGACCAGTTCCACGACAACGCTGATCGCGATGCCCACCAAGCCGAGGATCAGCAGGACCTGGACCACCAGCGCCCAGTCGAACTCATATGGGGAGAAGTCGAATGGAAAGACCCTGTAGAGCTGGAGCGTTGCCGCGAAGCTCACCGCGCTCTGTGTGATCTGACATATCGACTTGAACCAGCCGGCGTCGTACACGAGGAACAGGACATTGCTGACCAAGGCCACTCCCAGCGAGAGGCTGATCAGTGGCAACACCTCTTCGAAGTCCTGGGTGAGGAAGGGAGGAAAGCCCCAGGCGAGCAGGTTGTTGACGACAACCAGAAGGACCGCGTTGACGACGGCGGCGACGAGGTAGCCGACACGCTTCGAGGTCGTCGAGGTGGGGGTTCGCGAGGAAGGCTCTGTCTGCACCACTCCGGACATCCCACCATCGTGCTAGGACTCTCGCCAGGGCCGGAAGTCATCCGTTGCTCCCGTACATCCCAGCTAGACCTCGTTCGGAAGGACCTCGCCGGTCTCCGCCGGGCGCGAGAATGCCTGCATGAAGGCTGGTTCTCCTGCGGAGCGTGCCGGGCCTCAGGGTGGTGAAACCCGGTTGCTCGAGTCGGTTCACATCGCAGGATTCCGCTCGATTCGGGACGCCTCGTTCAGACCGGGGCCGCTGTCCGCCTTGGTCGGTGAGCCGGGAACAGGGAAGTCGAACCTGCTCACCGCCATCAGGGCAACGCTCGATCCTCACTCCGAGCCGCTGGGCGAAGCGGACGTCACGCGAGACGGTGACTCCTCGATCTCGATACGACTCGACGCCGCCGACGGCTCGTCCATATCACTCGAAGGTATTCCCCCCTCGATGGCGTCCGCATCGACCGGAGCAGTGCCTCCGGCCTTGTACCTCCCCGCCAGGCTTAGAGCCGGTCCTGTGGTCGCACCGAGTGAGGAAACCACGCCGGGGACGGAGCGTGCCACGGACCTCATCGGCCAGGCGGTCGCAGCTCACGCTCACGCGGTCAGGGAAGCACACCCGCCGGGTTCGACGGAGGCGGCCCACGGCCTGGTTGAGGGCCTCGAGGCATGGAACCGAGCGAGCCTGAAGGGCATGATCGTCCTCATCGAAGAGCCGGAGCTGTTCCTACCCCCCCAGACACAGCGATACCTGTACCGGCTGCTCCGCGGGGTCGCCGCCATGGGCAACCAGATCCTCTACTCGACCCATTCGCCTTCGTTTCTCAATGTGGGCAGGCTCGACGAACTGGTTTTCACGGAGCACGTTCCCGGGACCGGGACCCGACTGATCCAGCCTGAACCGCTCTCGACAGATGACGAGTTCCGTGCCTACTCGGAGTTCGACGCGGCCCGCAGCGAGCTCTTCCTCGCCAGGGCTGCCATCCTCGTCGAGGGCCTGACCGAGATGCTCGCCCTCCCCTTCGTCTTCAACGCCCTCGGCTACGACGCAGACCGGGAGCGGATCTCCATCGTCGAGTGCGGAGGCAAGTCGAACATTCCTCTCGTCGCACGCATCAGCAAGACAGTGGGCATCCCGTACCTCACCGTCTACGACAGAGACGCCCCTGAAGGAACCGAGCCGAGCGAGGCCGAACAGCAGCTCAACGAGCTCGTCGCCGAGGTGACAGGAACAGGCAACAGCTTCGAGCTCGCTCCCGACTTCGAAGGCGTGGCAGGGCTGAGAGGGCAACGGCACAAGCCGGCGCGCGCTTGGAGGACCTTCGCAGGCTTACCGGCTGCGGACGTCCCGGCGCCCCTGGCCAGCATCGTCGAGAGGGCGGTATCGCTCGCTCGGAGATGAGGCACCGCTGCTGCTGTCAGCCGCGTCCCACGCAGACTCCGCAGCGTCACGTTCTCGGGTCCTAGAGTTCCGCCGTGTGTGGCCTGCATCACACCCTGTCGTCGAATGCCCACGGATGTGCGCAGGGTGATCAGGTGTCCCCCTCCATGAGTACTGGTGCCCATGTAGAGACGGGCTCGCGCACGCAATGAGCTCCAAGGTTCTGATCCGAGGTGGATGTGTGCTCACGTTGGGAGCCAGAGCTCCCAACTATCCCCAGGCAGATGTCCTCATCGAGGATGACAGGGTGACGGAGGTCGGGATAGGGCTCCGCGCCCGCGATGCCGAGCTGGTGGAAGCCACGGACACCATCGTCATGCCCGGGTTCGTCGATACCCATCGCCACGCTTGGACCTCGCTGTTCAGAAACCTCGGAGGCGCTAGCACCCACAGCGCCGCCGTAGCCGACCATCTGGAACCAGACGACGTGTACGCAGCCACCCTGGTTGGCCTGCTGGGCGCGGCGGAGGCGGGGGTCACCACGGTGGTCGACCACGACGACGTGCCAGGAGGAGCAGAACACCGGCAGGCCGCCCTCCAGGCGCATGCCGACGCAGGGCTTCGAACCGTGTTCGTGGCCAGCGACGTACCAAGCGCGCAGTCTCCATTGACCACCATCGCCTATGGGCTTGGCGAGCTTCTCTTCGAGGATCTAGATCGGAGTGCAGAGGAATGGGCGAACGCCCGACAACAAGGTCTTCGCATCCACGCCCACGCCTGGGCGGATCCGTCAAACGCGGGGATCTTCGCCGAACTCGCACGCCGCGGCCTGCTGGGACCCGACGTCACGCTCGTCCACTGCTCCGGCCTCACAGACGCAGACCTCGACGCCATCGCCTCCTCCGGCGCCTATGTCTCGCTGACGCCTGCGAGCGAGATGGCGCAAGGAATGGGTTCTCCGCCGATGCAGGGCCTCATCGACCGGGACATCCGTCCGGGGCTGGGCGTCGACGACGAGCGGGTCGCGCCCGGTGACCTGTTCGCCCAGATGCGGTCGGCTATCTCGCTCCAGCATGCCCAGCTCTTCGATCGTAAGTTGGCGGGCAAGGCAGGGGTTCCGCAGCTTCTGAGCACCCGTGACGTGATCCGGTATGCAACCGTCGACGGTGCCCGCGTAGCGGGATTGGCTAGTCTCACGGGATCCCTCGAGCCGGGCCGACAGGCCGATATCGTGATCCTGCGCACCGACCGACCCAACATCTTTCCGGTCAACGACCCAATCGGAGCTGTCGTATGGGGCATGGACACCTCCAACGTCGACTGGGTCTTCGTCGCAGGAAGGGCTCTGATGCGCAACGGTGTCCTCGAAGGTGACGTGGAGCGGGCTCGCCAGCTGGCTCTGGTCGCACACCACCGAGTGACTCAGGCTGCAGGGCTCGTTGCGGGCTCCGCCGACAGTGGTGGACAGTGACCGAAGCGCGAGCCCCCTCCTCTGCCCTCACATCCCTCGTGGTGAGTTCCCGCTATTTGCCTGTCTATCTCGCCTTCGTGCTGCTCGTCATCGTGGCCGCACTCTTTGCGCCAGCCACTCTGGGCAGTGTGCCGCTGCGCGCGATCGCTCCCTACGCGGCGGTCTTAGGGATCACTGCCCTCGGCCAAATGCTTGTCATCATGACCGCTGGGATCGACCTGAGTATTCCTGCCACGATGAGCCTGGCCGCGGTGATCATGGTCGGCGTCGGTGCGGGTGCCGACGAGAACGTTGGTAAGGCCGCCGTCATCGCCATCGCGGCAGGAGTAGCCGTCGGCTTGTTCAACGGGATCCTGATCGGCGGGTTCAAGCTGAACGCGTTGATCGTCACCCTGGCATCCGGTTCGATCGTGGTCGGCCTGATCCGTCGCTACGCCAGTGGCGTGTGGCCGTGGCGTGAACCATTTCCGGTCCAGAACCCCGTTCCAGCCGCGTGGTCCGACTTGGTCACGACTCGCATCTTTGGGGTCAGCGCCGTTTTCTGGGTCGGCCTTGTTCTCACCATCGTGGTGAGTTTGGTTCTCCGCTACACGACGGTCGGCCGGAGGTTCCAGGTGGTGGGGGCCAACCCGGTTGCCGCCAACGTCGTCGGCATCCGAGTGAACCTCGACCAGATCGTCGTCTACGCGGTGGCCGCGATGTTCTACGCCGTCGCCGGATTGGCGCTGGCAGGGCTCATCAGCAGACCCGGAGTATCCGTCGGGACGCAGTACCTCCTGGCCCCTATCGCAGCTGTAGTGATCGGAGGCGCTTCGCTCACCGGAGGGCTCGCTAGCCCGTTATCCACGTTTGTCGCCGCGATCTTCCTCACCGGTCTCAACCAGATGTTGCTGATCATGGGGCTGCCCACGTCGCTCCAATTCGTGGTGTTCGGCCTCGTCATCATCGGCGGCATGTTGGTCTCAGGCGATCGGATCATCAAAGGCGTCGAGCAGCTACTGCGGGAGCGAAGGCGTCCGCGACGCTCGGACGTAGAAGAGATCTTGAGCCTCGAATGAGAGAAAGGAGATCCGGAACCTGATGAGCGAACGTACCCAGATACCAGAGTCGACCAGACGGAGGAGGACATGAGACGAACCAGAATCTTTGGCCTGATGGCCGTTATGGCCTTGGTGGCCGCGGCCTGTGGAGGCGAAGCGGAGCCCGCTACGACGGTCGCGCCACCGGCGACGACAGCGCCACCTGCGACGACGGCTCCACCGACGGAGACAACAGCTCCGCCCACTGAGACCACCATGGGTGAGGAAGACCCGCTCGCCATGTACGGGGAGAGCACGGCCGCCGATGAAGCCCTGATCGCCAAGGCGCTGGGCCCGGTCGACCCGTCGACTGTGGACGAGGCGAGTTGGAACATCATCCTGGCTTCGATAGCCCGAGCCACTCAGGATCTGGACGAGGCCACCGTCGCCATTGCGTTGGAGTGCTTCAACAGTCAGGAGTGTGACACCGGTACCGGTGGCCCCATCGTGATGGGGTACGCCGACGGCGGCGGAGACACGGTGAACGTGTGGCGTGCAGTGAGCCACATGGAGGCCATCCTCCAGGCGCTCAGCTACCCGGAGATCGGGACCATCGTTTCCACCGAGGCAAACTTCGGCGGTCCCACCTTCGATCCGACCATCGCTGAAAACGACATGAACTTCCTGATCAACCGCGGAGTCGACTTCATCGTCGGCTATCCCGACATTGGGGTTGGGCTCAAGGAGGAAGTCCTTGCGGCGGAAGCGGCAGGAATTCCATATATCCCGTTCTCGGCAGGCTACGTAGGTCTTCCAGGCCAGGAAGGGGCCCTAGTCCCTGGTGAGGACTACCTGACGGTGGTCGGCGAAGACCTGTGCGCCCTAGGCGAGAGCTTTGCACAAGTGCTCGTCGATGGCGTGGGGGAGGGAAAGGTGGCGCTCCTCGGGGGCTCCACCGGCAACGCCTTGACCCTCGGTTGGCAGCAATGCACGGTTCCCGCCCTGTCAGGGCTCGAGCTCGTCAACCCGCCGGCGACTCCGGACAGCACTACCGGTGACACGTTCTGGGCAGACGCGCTCATCCCGGACGTGTACCGCGGCCTGTTGACACCGAATCCCGACATCAAGGGTTGGGCGTACGAGTACTCGGACGGGATGAACCTCGGTATTGGCGTGTACGAGGAGCTAGAAATCCCGGTCGAGAACCTCACCGTTGCGCTGCGCACCGATGAGCAGAGTCTGTTCTGCGACTGGGCGGAGCGAGCCGAGCCGACGTACAACATCTTCTACTCAGCGGGAGGTAACTTCCAGTCACGCATCGGCGTGACGGCGGCGATGATGGACATCGCGGGGGCGCCCATCCCAGGGCAGATAACAGTGCCACACGTCATGCGTCCGGTAACCGCAGCCGACTGTAATGAGCAGCGGCCGCACCCCGCCGTCTCTGGCACTTCGCTGGTGCCCGACGAGGTACTGGCCCTGATGTTCGCAGGCTGATGACCGAGGGCGGTCCCGCTGGAGGGTCGAGAGGGGAGCTGGTGCTCGATCTTCACGGCGTCTCCAGACAGTTCGGGGCTGTGCGAGCGCTGACGGCCGTCAGCTTCGACTGCCGGGCAGGAGAAGTGCACGCCGTCGTCGGCGAGAACGGCTCTGGGAAGTCGACCCTCCTCGGGATCGCTAGCGGGTTTGTCAACCCCGATATTGGCACCGTCCAGATCGGGGGAAAGCCCCTGCGCCGGGACTCTCCCGCACTGGCGAGGAAGCTTGGCCTGGCGATGGCCTACCAAGACACGTCGCTGGTCCTGCATGAGCCTGTCAAGAACAACCTGTACTTGGCAGCACCCGCCCATCAGCTTCCACCGTTTTGGCGCAGAAAGAAGTGGGCAAGGCGTAGGCTTGCCCACTTCGACCTCGACCTGGAGCTCTTCCCGGACGCCCCGGCGGGGTTCCTCTCGCTGGCTGACCGACAGCTCTTCGAGGTGGCCAAAGCCCTCGTTTCAGATCCGATCGTTCTGCTGCTCGATGAGCCGACGACGGCGCTGGGTCCTGACGAGGTGGAAGCGCTGCACCGGACGATCGTGCAATACCGTAACCAGGGTGTCGGCGTGGTGTATGTGAGCCACCGGTTGCCAGAGGTGCTCGAGATAGCAGACCGCGTCACGGTCCTGCGCGACGGTCGCAAACAGGGCACCTTCGACGCCGACGCGATCACGGAGGCGGCGCTCGTCGAATTGATCGTCGGCCGCCCGTTCGAAGCGGCATTTCCGCCGCCAGCCCCTGAGGCGGATGAGCCTAGCGACGTACTCATCGTCGACGGGCTGCAAGGTCAGGCGTTCGGACCGGTCAGCTTCGCCCTTCAGAGCGGTGAGATCGTCGGCGTCGCCGGGGCCGAGGGCAACGGACAAGCGCAGTTGTTCGACACATTAGCTGGCCGGGTGCCGCCCAAGGCGGGGCGAGTCGTGTGCAGAGGCAAGGAGTTGATGCTGATCTCGACCCCCGAAGCGGTTCGGTCAGGAGTCATGCTCCTACCGGGCGACCGCAAGCACGAGTCACTCATGACCGTTCTGGGGGTGCGGGTCAACTCCACCATCCAGACGCTGGGCCTATTCAGTGTGCTTGGGTTGCTGCGCAGGCGCAGGGAACGCAGAGCAGTCAAGGATCTGGTTGCTCAGCTCGAGATTCGAACTCCGTCGCTCGAGCAGCCGGTCGAGTTTCTGTCAGGCGGGAACCAGCAGAAAGTCTCCGTCTCCCGCACATACCTCAGGGAGCCGGCCGTCATCCTCGCCTACGAGCCCACCCAGGGCGTCGACGTCGGATCACGCTTCGACATCTATCGGGCGCTTCGCGCCAGAACCGACGGCGGCGCCGCCCTCTTCATCAAGTCCAGTGATCCTCTCGAGCTTGCGGGGCTATGCGACCGCGTCCTCGTCATGTCCCGGGGTCAGTTCATCGAGGAGATCCCCGGCGACGAACTGAGCGAGCTCCGGATCGTGGAGGCGGTAGTACGCGGCCCAGGGCTCTCCCGGGCCGGAAGGTCGCCGCTCGGCGTCGCCATGCCCAAGGCTCCGTCGCAGAGCACATGACCGCTCGACTCGAAACCGCGAGGCTGGCAGTCAGGAAGGTCATCCGCGACGCCCGCGACGTCAACAAGTGGCGCAAGATCGTCAAGTTCCGCCTGTGGATGCCGGTGGCGCTCCAAGTTCTGCTGGTCGCTGGGCTACTGATCTACACCAACATCCGCTTTCCCGGGTTCATCAGCGAAACCAACATCGAACAGGTTCTCATCCTGGCGCTGCCTCTCGTCGTCGCGGCGATGGCCCAGACC
>CAZKJJ010000023.1:0-1918 GCA_964553055.1 uncultured Acidimicrobiia bacterium | reverse complement strand
AATGCGCTCTTGGTCGGCTATCTAGACCTCTCAGTTGGAGGCATGATCAGCCTTGGCGTCGTCATCGGGTCCTTCCTGATCGGCGTCGGAGCCACGACCATCCAGATCCTTGCGGGAGCAAGCGTGATCATCATCTGCGGAGCCGCCGTGGGCCTGATCAATGCCGGCTTGATCCGGGGCGTGAAGATCCCCTCGATCATCGCCACTCTGGCCACCTTCAGCATCCTCAGCGGAATTGCGCTCGTTCTGAGACCAACTGCCCAAGGCGTGATCAACGAAGGCTTCGTGTCGTTCCTCACAACGAGCGTAGGACCCATACCGGTTGCCTTCTTGGTCATGCTCGTCGCGGCGGGCCTCGCTGATGTTTGGCTACACGGCTCCCGTTCCGGTCTCAAGCTGAGAGCGACCGGGTTCGACGATCGATCAGCTAAGCGCGCCGGGGTCAGCACCAGCTGGCTCCGCGTTCGTGCTCTGATGCTTGCTGCGGTGCTTGCAGGCGTGGCCTCGTTCTTCGTCATGGCCAGGGCACCGATCGGAAACGCTCAAATCGGCAACACCTTTGCCCTCAACAGCATCACTGCCGCCGTCTTGGGCGGCGCCTCCCTAGCAGGCGGCCGGGCCACCTTCGTCGGAGGCACAGTGGCGGCGGTGCTCCTCGCCCTGATCCTGACCGTTCTTCCCTATCTCGGTCTTTCGCCGGACGACGGAGCGATGATCATCGGTGTGCTGATCCTGGTAGGCATCATTCTCTTTCAGGCTGGGGACCTCAAGGAGCTCGCCAAGCGCAATTACAAGCGCCTCCGCCGCCGAATCGTCGGCAGCCGGCCCCCGAAAGCCGCAGAACTGCCTGCGTTCTACGCGCCTGGGACCGACTTCAGTGTTGTGCCATCCGAAAGGAAGCTCATCAAGGGTGGGACGGTGCTCAGCCTCGACCGGGAAGTCGGCGACTTCACCGATGGCGACGTCCTCATAGAAGGCGACAGGATCGTCGCCGTCGGCCCGCAGCTCGCCAATGGGGAGATCGAGGTGATCGACGCAACAGGGATGATCGTCATGCCTGGGTTCGTCGACAGCCACCGTCACATCTGGGAAGGCTTGCTGCGCAACATCGGAACCGATGTCCCTCTCGAGGGGAGGACCAGCTACATCACGTTCGTGCTCCACAGACTGGCACCCGCGTTCAGGCCCGAGGACGCCTACATCGGCGATCTTGTCTCTGCCCTCGGTGCCATCGACGCCGGCATCACCACGCTTCTGGACTGGTCCCACATCCAAGGCTCCCCCGCCCACACAGACGCCGTGATCCAGGCGCTCAACGACTCAGGGCTTCGGGCGGTGTTCGCCTACGGATTCCCCTGGTGGGGCAAGTGGGAGGAGCGCCAGCCGAGCTGGTTCGTGAGGGCAGCCACCGAGCACTTCTCAACCAAGGATCAGAGGCTCACTTTGGCCTTGGCGGCGCCCGGCCCCGAGTTCACCGACTTCGAGGTGACCCGCGATCACTGGAAGCTGGCTAGGGAGACCGGAGCAAGGATCACCACCCACGTCGGGGTGGGGAGCTACGGCCAGGACGGCAAGGTCCAGGAGTTCGGAGAAGCGGGTCTGATGGGTCCTGACACCACCTACATCCACTGCACGACACTCAACGACATCGAGATCCAGATGATCGTGGACACCGGGGGCACCGTGTCACTTGCCTCACCGGTCGAGATGATGATGGGCCATGGGATGCCCCCGATCCAGAAGTTCCTCGACCGAGGGCTCCACCCAAGCCTCAGCGTGGACGTCGAGACGAACGTGCCAGCAGACATGTTCAACCAGATGCGGTCGGTGCTGGCTCTGCAACGGACTTTGGCAGCCGGCGAGGAGAAGGAGCCGGTATCCACCCGCGAGGTCCTCGAGTACGCCACGGTCGAGGGGG
>CAZKJJ010000022.1:12018-15409 GCA_964553055.1 uncultured Acidimicrobiia bacterium | reverse complement strand
GTGGGCGTGCCGCTGCGGTTCGTCTCGGGCTTTTTCATCGTAGGGGTCTATCCGCCATCCTTCAAGCTGATTTCCACCTGGTATCGGCAAGGGCGAGGAATGGCTCTGGGGGTGCTCGCTGCTGGGATCAATATCGGCGTTGGCAGCCCTTATCTGGCCAACGCTCTTGGCGGAATCGGATGGGAGAGCGTCATCTTCGCCACGACCGCCATGTCGATCGTCGGGGGTCTGATCGCCTTCTCCGTCAAAGATGGTCCCTTCGAGTTCCCCGTCACAGTGTTTGATCCTCGTCAGATCGGGCTGGTGTTTGCCAACCGCGGTGTGCGACTCGCCTCCATCGGATACTTCGGTCACATGTGGGAGCTGTTCGCTATGGGTGCCTGGTTCCTCATCTTCTTCGGCGACCACGTGGAGGCGTCCGGTGGAGAAGCGGTGCCCCTCGCTGCATTCATCACCTGGTTGGTCATCACCATGGGCGCCGCAGGATCATGGGTTGGTGGTTTGGTCGCCGACCGGTGGGGCAGGACCAGATTCACGGCACTCATGCTTGCCATCTCGGGCGCCTGTTCCCTCGGTATTGGCCTGTTGTTCGGTGGACCGACCTGGGCGATCGTCACTGTCGGACTCATCTGGGGATTCACCGTCGTAGCCGACTCGGCCCAGTTCTCGGCGATGGTCACAGAAACGGGTGATCAGTCATATGTGGGAACAGCGCTGACCATGCAGATCGCCATCGGATTCACGATCTCCGTCGCCACCATTTGGATGGTCCCCCTGATCGAAGAAGCCGTGACATGGACCTGGGCGTTCGCCGTGCTCGCTGTCGGTCCTGCAGTCGGCATCGCCGCCGTGCTCAGACTCAAGTCACTGCCCGAGGCCGCTCTCATCGCGGGAGGTCGGGGATAGGAGCACTAGTGCGCTCCTCCCGTCCTTCGAGTGCCTCTGCGTGTCATCCTGGTTTTTGGCCCGCACAGGACCGGCTGGTAGCTACCGCGGCAGATAGGCTGAGGCGATGTTCGAATTCGACGGCTCGCCTGAGATGGTCGCTGAGTTGATGCGGAGCGGCCGCTTTGAAGTCCGCTGGAGCGGCTCGATCGTCAAGTGGGTATCCCTGCGCGATCAACTCACGGGTTCCAGGGCTGTCGGAAGGTCCTACGACAGCTGGCACACAGCCCTCGGCCTCGCGGTGCAGGAGATGCGTCGGCTGATAGCCGAGACTGGCGGCTGACGGCTCCGAGCTCACCGGGAGGGCCTTCGGTGCTCGACCGTATACTCGATCATCCGCTCGAAGGGACGTCTCACATGCAACCTTGGAAGACCGACTCCTGGTTCTCGAGCCCCTGGAACTACCTCCCTGAGGTGACGGAGGGCTTTCGGATCCGCGATGACGTCCAGGTACACGACGTCACACTCCGCGACGGCGAGCAGCAAGCGGGTGTCGAGTTCACGGCAGACGACAAGCTGCGGATCGCCGAGGCGCTGGCAGAAGCGGGGATCCATCGAATCGAAGCAGGCCTTCCTGCGGTCTCTCCCGCGGACCGCGAGGCCGTCAGCCGCATCGTGGCGGCCGGTCTGCCGACGGAGATCTACGCGTTCAGCCGCTGCATGGTCCCGGACGTCGAGCTGGCGCTCGACTGTGGAGTGTCTGGGGTGGTGATGGAGGTTCCCGCCAGCCACCACCTGATCGAGAAGGCCTACCGGTGGCCCATCGAGCGAGCGATCGACGCATCCGTCGAGGCGACGAAGTACGCCCACGACAACGGCCTCAAGGTCACGTTCTTCCCCATCGACGCCACGAGGGCAACGACCATGACCGAGCTGCTCGACGACCTCGAGACGGTTGCGACGAACGGACACGTCGACAACATCGCGCTCGTCGACACGTTCGGCGTGACGTCGCCGCACGCCATTCGCTACTACACGCAGCGGGTCAGGGAGCGGATGAACGTTCCCCTCGAGACGCACTTCCACATGGACTTTGGGATGGGGGTCGCCAACACGGTCCTGGCGGTGGCGGAGGGAGCTTCCGTCATGCACACGACGGTGAGCGGGATCGGCGAGCGGGCAGGAAACGCGCCCACCGAGGAGACCGTGCTCGCTCTGCTCACGATGTACGGGGTGGACACGGGAATCAAGACGGAGCGGTTCACGGAGATCGCCAGGCTCGTCGCCGAGCTCTCGGGGGTCGGTCAACCTGCCAACCGTCCTGTGACAGGAGACATGCTCTTCAACGTGGAGTCGGGCATCATCGCTACGTGGGTGAAGAACGTCGGAGAAGAGCTGCTCGAGCCGTTTCCCTTTCGCCCTGAGTTGGTCGGCCAGACCGACCCGGAGATCGTCCTCGGAAAGGGCTCTGGTCTCGATTCGGTGGCGATCTGGCTTGGTAAGCACGGCATCTCGGACGCCGAGACCAAGGAGATGGAGGCGATCCTCGCTGAGGTCAAGGGCAGGTCACTGGCCAAGAAGGGTCTGCTGGACGACGACGAGTTCCTCGACATCGTCCGGGACGTGCTGCCAGACAGGGTCGACTGAGCGGGGGGAGTCCGCTCAGCGGTGCGAGGGTCGACGGTTCAGAGGTCGAACAGGCCGGCGGCGGTGCCCCCTGATATGGCAGCCCGCTGGTCGTCCGTGAGGCCTTCGGTGGCGGCTATGAGCCCGAGGGGGTCGGTCTCCCCCATGTCGAAGGGGAAGTCCGTTCCGAGCATGACTCGGTCAGCGCCAACGACCTCCACGAGGTGGCGGAGGTACAAGGGCTGGAACACCATCGAGTCGTAGTAGAGCCGCTTCATGTAGTAGCTCGGCGGGTGGTCTGGGATGTTGACGCGGGTCTCCGGCCTCGCCTCCCACGTGTGATCGGCGCGTGAGCAGTAGAAGGGCAGGTAGCCGCCTCCGTGGAGGAGGACCAGCTTGATGCCTGGGTGCTCTTCGAACAGGCCGCTGAAGATCATCCGGGACGCCGCCACCATCGTCTCCAAGGGGTTGCCGATGCAGTTGACGAGGAAGTAGTCCGCGAAGCGGTGGCTCTCCGGGTACCCGTTGGGATGCAGGATGACGGGGAGACCCCGCTCCTCTACGGCCTCCCAGAACGGACGGAACCGGGGCTCGTCGAGGTTGTGACCATCCACCGTGCCCCCGATCTGAAGGCCCCTGAACCCCAGGTCGACGACCCTGTCGATCTCGGCAATCGCCTTGGAGACGTCCTGGAGGGGAACCGTGGCGCCCAGAGCCACGAAACGGTCTGGATGATCGGCAACGCCTTGGGCGATGTTGTCGTTCTGGGTCTTCGCCGACTCGGCAGCTGCGGACGCCGGCGCCCAGTAGTGGTACTCGGAGACGAACGTCGACAACCCCTGGACGTCGATCCCCATCCTGTCCATATGCTCGATCCTCG
>CAZKJJ010000022.1:0-12008 GCA_964553055.1 uncultured Acidimicrobiia bacterium | reverse complement strand
GCGGCGGCTTTGGTGAGCCGCTCCGTCAGCGCAGGAAACGACGTCTGGTTCTGGTCCTTCGAGCTCTGTCCCATGAAGTACTGGTATGGCTCGAGCTCGGGCCTCCTGTGGGGATCGACCAACTCACGGCTGGCAGGGGTCGCCAGGTGGCAGTGGATATCGAACGTTGTCATCGTCTCTCTCCCGGTCTCATGTGGATCCCGGCGACGGCGAAGCCACGGGCGCCGGCGTCCCGCTTGTTTCAGACCTCGGCGGTCACCGCCACCTTGGTCCTGTCGACCAGCGGAAGGTCAACGACGTCGCCAGTCTGCACAGACTGGTCGGCTGCGAGATAGACCTCCATCGCTTGTCGCGCCTGACCAGGTTCGACCATCACCGGCCTGTCGTGGTAGACGGCCTCGAGGAAGTGGATCGTCTCCCGTTCCATCGGACCTGCGTAGACGTGGCCAACGGACTCGCCAGGCATCGTCGACAGCGGGAACTGCGTACCGTCCTTCATGGTGTGAAGGACGATGTCCCGGTGGCTGGCGTCCATCATGAGCGCACCCTCGGTTCCGAGGACCTCGATCCAGGTCGTCGAGTAATTGGGGTAGCCGGGCGGCAACGACCAGCCGGCGTTGACCGTGATCGTCACGCCTCCCTCCATGGTGACGACGATGGTTTGGGTGTCAGGCACGCCATGCTCGAGCTTCCTGGCCCCCCAGGCGACCTGCGAGTAGACGCGCAGCGGCCGCCTCGGCTCGAGGCACCAGAGGGCGAAGTCGATGTCGTGCGTCGCCTCCATGGCTGCGATCGACAGATCGGTGCGCCCTGAGATCTTCGCCCCGAGCGATCTGATGATGTGCCTCGAGATGAGCACGCTGACAGGCTCACCGAGCGTGCCGTCCCCGAAGCTGCGCTTGACGAGCGCTTGCTTCGGGTTGAAGCGCTGGGAGTAGCCGATCGTGAACTTGAGGTCATTGTCTCTGGCGAGCTCGATCAAGTGGTCTGCCTCGGCGAGCGTGATCGCCATCGGCTTCTCCAGGAGGACGTGCTTGCCTGCAGCCAGCGCGGCACCCGCCATCGGGTAGTGGGTGGTCTCGGGTGTCGCCGACACGATGATGGCGTCGATGCTCTCGTCGGAGATCAAGTCTTCCCAGTCGACCGTGGCGGTTGCGGCTCCTGTCTGCGCCGAAACCTCCTCGAGGCGCGGTAGGTCGATCTCCGCCAGGTGGAGGGACCCGACCAGTTCGCTGTTCGAGGCCGCTATCGCGCGGATGCCTCCGCACCATCCCGTGCCGATGATCCCGAGGCTGATTGGCTTCATGCTCGTTCCTTTCCGCCGCCCGCAGCGCCCACTCTCACCTTCACCCTACCGTCGGACCCAGTGCCCGGCGCCGGGCGTGCGCTTCAGTGGGTCCGTACCACAAGCCAGTCGACCGCTACCCACTCACCGTCCCATACGAGAGGATTGACCTCGACCTCGACGACGTCTGAGCCGACCAGTCCTCGGCTGACGGTGCTGACGATCTCCGCGAGAGCCGTCACGTCGGTGGGCTCGTCACCCCGGAATCCGTCGAGGAGCCTCCTGTCTCGCAGTCGATCGATCATCGCCATCGCAGCGAGCGGGTCTACCGGGGCTGGGGAGAACACCACATCGGCGATGACCTCGGTGAGGATTCCCCCAACGCCTACCGAGACGAGCGGCCCGAATGTGGGCTCTTCGATCGCTCCTACGATCATCTCCAAGCCTGGTCGGTACCGCTGCACGCGAACCGACGGCACGACGTCAGGGCCCGCTGAGGCGAGGAGCTCCTCGCATGCTCGGGCAACGCTCACGCGGTCCGGGAGGTTCAAGCGCACGCCTCCCACGTCGGTCTTGTGAGGGACGGACACCAGCTTCACGACCGCCGGGTATCCGAGCTCGTCCGCGGCGTCTGCTGCCTGCTCGGGGCTGCCCGCGTCCCTTCCCTCGACGAGAGGCACGCCCCAGTCCTCGAAGGGCGCCCGCAATGGCTCGGGGACGGCGTACGCTCTTCCGAGGCGGTCCAGGCCAGCCAGCGCCAAGACGGCCGTCCGCGGGTCCTCGGTGACGGGGCTGCCTGCGTCGCGCAGCTCGCCGAGTGACTCGGCTCCTTGATCGCCTGCCATCCAGAGGTGCAGCAGCGGAATCTCGGTCTGCAACGCCAGCATCGTGGCGACACGCTCCTGGCTGTGCTGAGGAGGGTGGGGAGTGGACACAGCCAGCAGCATGTCGAACTCCTCCGAGCGGGCGCAGGCATCGATGACCTCCCCGAAGCGGCCGGGTCCCCCGATGATGCCGCCCATGTCGAGAGGGTTGGCTGTCGTTCCGTGATCCAAAAGTGGCTCGAGCACCTGGGCCAGTTCGGCGCTCGGCTGCGGCGTCTCGACGCCGTGCCGCTCGGCGAGATCGGCCAGCAGGATGGCGGTGCCGCCAGAGTGCGTGACGATGCCTGCTCGGTTCCCCGAGGGCGTGCCGGCTCGGCTGAGCATCTCAGCGACGTCGTATGCCTCGCCAGGCGTTTCGGCTATGAGGACGCCGAGCGCGTCGAGCACGCCGCCGAGCACGGCCTCGGGTGCTGCCATCGCCCCCGTGTGCGATGTCATCAGCCTCATGCCGGCCTGTCCCTTGCCGATCCGGCAGGCCACCACGGGTGTGCCGCGCCGGCGTGCCTCGTGCAGAGAGCCGATGAAAGCCTCGCCGTCGCGCACCGTCTCGATCAGGACAACGACGGCCCTCACCTCGTCGAGCTGCGTCACCGATGCGATGGCCTCGCCCAAACGGATGTCTATCTCGTTTCCCGTCGAGACAGAGATGGCCAGGCCTCCTCCGCGCCCGGCAGCCAGATTGTGCAGGTGGCTGCCGAGACCCCCGCTCTGCGTGACGACGGCCACGGGCCCCGACCGGATCTCGGCGGTTGGGCGGTCGAGGCAGGTCAGGAAACTGGCAGCCAAGCCCTCGCCGGGACGGATGACACCCGCGCTGTTCGGTCCCAGGATCCTGGTTCCCGCTTCGTTTGCTCTGGTCAGGAGCCTCCGCTGCAGCCCCAGGCCCTCCTCGCCTGACTCGGCGAATCCTGAGGCATGCACGATCACGGCCCCCACGCCTGCGCATTCCGCGATGACGTCGACCGCGACCGCGGCCGGGACTGCGCAGACGACCAGGTCGGGAGGGGACGGAAGCGAGGCGACGGACGGATACACCTCGACGCCTTCGATCTTGGGGGCTTTCGGATGCACGCCCCAGATGATTCCGGGGTATCCGAGCCTCATGAGATGGCCGAACACGCGGGCGCCGTGCTTGGTGCGATCCTCTGAGAGGCCGACGATCGCGATGCTGTCTGGGTCGAGAAGGCGACTCAAGCCTCTCGGGGTGGATCGCGCCTCGGCTGCAGCGCTCCGAGTCACATCCGATCCGACCATACCTTGATGACGCCTTCGGCTGCGAGCAGGCGGATCTCCTCGGGGTCCAACCCCAGCCGTTCGGCCAGGACCTCGGACGTATGCTCGCCGAGCATCGGGGCGGGGCGGTTGGGGCCCTGCCAGTCGCTGAACTTGACAGGGGTCGGCGGGTAGCGAATGTCGCCCAAGGTTGGGTGGCGGTACGAGCGGATCATGCCCCTCGCTTGCACTTGCTCGTCAGCGAACACGGCCTCGATGTCGTTCACGGGTGCGCTCGGGATGTCGAAGGTATCCAGCACCTCCAGCCACTCGGCGCTGGTCCTCGTGCGGAAGACCTCATCGAGGATCCCCACGATGTAGTCGCGATGAGCGACCCGAGCGGCGTTGTCTCCTGCTCGAGGATCCTCGGCGAGCTCGGGCCTGCCGATCGCCTCACAGAGGTTCCTCCAGAACTTCTCCTCGCGGACCGCCACGACCACGTAGCCGTCGCTGGTAGCGAACGCCTGCCAGGGCACCAGGTGGGCATGGGCTGTCCCGTGCCTGGTGAGCCTCCTGCCCGAGTTGAGGAAGTCGACGGCGTCGTAGGACAGCATCGAAACCAGGGTGTCCAGCATCGCGACGTCGGCATGCTGACTGTTGCCGTGCAGCTCCCTCCCGACGAGCGCTGCCAGCACTGCGACACAGGAGTAGATGCCGCCGGAGATGTCAGCGATCGGGATACCGACGCGGGCTGGGTCTCCTCCCGCAGGGCCCGTTATGTCCACGTGGCCGCTGTAGGCCTGGATGACCAGGTCGAAGGCCGCCTTGTCTCTTGCGGGTCCGTACTCGCCGAACCCGGTCACCGAGACGGTGATGATCCGGGGATTGCGCCGCTTCAGGGACTCGTGGTCGATACCGAGGCGCGCCATGACGCCGGGCCGGAAGTTGTCGATGACCGCGTCCGCCTCCTCAGACAGCCTGTAGAACAGGTCGAGGCCGCGCTCGTCCTTCAAGTCGAGCACCACGCTCTTCTTTCCCCTGTTCATGAACAGATGGATGGCGCTCTCGTCGTGCAGGGGAGCGATCTTCGGGTTTCTGGCTGCGTCGCCGGTGGGAGGCTCGATCTTGACGACCTCGGCTCCCAAGTCGGCGAGGATGACCCCTGCGAAGTTACCCGCGATCACCTGGCCGAGCTCGAGGATCGTGAGCCCTGAGAGCATCCCGCCCATCAGCCGCGTGCGCCCCTCGGCAGAGATCGGCAGCCTGGTCCTCGGGCGTGCTCTTCCAAGTTCATTCCCCGGTCCCGCGGTCGGCTCGGGCCGCTGCCTCGGCCCTGGCGATGACCGTACGTGCGACTCTCGCCACCGCGTAGTCGACCATCCGTCCTTCCAGGGCGATCGACGCCTTGCCCTCGGCCTCGGCCTGCTCGAACGCCGCCAGGACCCTGCGATGATGATCGACTACCTCGGGGGCGGGCGTGAAGACGTCGTTGATCACCGGCACCTGGGCGGGGTGTATCGCCACCTTGCCGACGTATCCGAGCGTGCGCGCGATCTCGCATTCGACCCGTAGGGCCTCGAGATTCCGGAAGTCCATGAACACAGCCTCCATGGGGTAGGGCACGCCCGCCGCCCTGGCGGAGAGCAGCACCTCCGACCTGGCGTGCATCAATCCCGTTCCCTCGGGTGTCCATTCGGTGCCAAGGTCGGCAACGAGATCGCCCTGCTCCCCGCCCCCAAACATGACGCAGGACACACGGCTGCTGGCCTTCGCCATCTCGTAGGTGAGGCGCACCCCCAGTGCCGACTCGACAAGAGGGATGAGGGTGATCGATCCCTCGGCCGCTCCGGTCCCCCTCTCGATCACCGTGAGTGCTCCGTCGAGCCTGCCGATCACCGAGGGGTCCTCGGCCTTGGGGAGGATGACCCCGGCCACCTGCGCTCCTCCGAGCGCCGCCACGTCCTGCCAGAGCAGGCCCGTCTCCACGGCGTTGGTGCGGACATAGTACGGGACCGCGGACGTCGGAAGCTCCGAGAGGTTGCCACGGGCGGCAGCCTTCTGGTCCACGGAGACTGCATCCTCGAGATCGACGATCACCGCGTCGGTTCCCGACTGAATGGCCTTGGCGACCATGTCGAGCCGGTTCCCAGGAGTGAACAGCATGGACCTGACGGGGTTCATGCCCTCACCAGGAGATCGACGTCGGCTGGGGGTTCTGTAGCGGTGACACCGCAGGTGACGATATCAGGGACGCAGGCAGGCGAAGCCTGCTCCTGCGCAGCCACCCGCGTGAGCCTGTGACCCTCCTCGAAACCGTCGTGTAACGCGCTCGTCATCATGTGTTCTCGCATTGCTTACAGCCTCGAAACACGAGGGCCTTACGTTCGCACGATGGACAGACGCCGAACGCTGCAGGTGATCGTCGGAGCGGTCCTGGTGGTAGCGCTGTCTGTGGCCATCGCTCCCGCCGCGTTCGCCGGTGATCCCTCTGGCGACGGGACAGGCACCGCCGAGACGATCCTGGGAGACGACACCGACCTGACGCCAGGGAACTTCGGTCTGGTCGCCGAGCGTGTTGGCAAGCACGAGCTGGCGATCAGCTACGTGTGGATTCTGTTCTCTGGCTTCTTGGTCGTGTTCATGGCCGCCGGGTTCCAGTTGCTCGAGACCGGCTTCACGAGGGCCAAGAACGCCGCCCACGTGACGATGAAGAACTTCATCGCCCTGCCCGTGGCGGTCATCGGCTTCCTCGTGATCGGGTTCGCGCTCATGTTCGGCGGCCTCCAGCTGGGTTCGGTGGGAGGCACGTCTGCTCTCGATTCGATCTTCTCACTTGGCGACTGGGGCCTGTTCGGCACGAGTGGCTGGTTCCTGTCAGGTGACGCGTACGACGTTGGCGTGTTCGCCCTCTTCGTGTTCGAGGTCGGCTTCCTCATCACCGCTGCCACGATCCCTTCGGGAGCCATGGCCGAACGGATGAAGCTCTCGGCCTTTGCGCTGACGGCACTCTTCATGGCGGTCGTGCTGTATCCAGTGTTCGGGATGTGGGTGTGGGGCGGAGGATGGCTCTCACAGCTCGGCGTCGAGGCAGGGCTCGGGCACGGCTTCGTCGACTTCGCAGGCTCTGGCGTCGTGCACGCGGTGGGAGGACTCACCGCCTTGGCAGGGGCCGTCGTGCTCGGGCCGCGTCTGGGCCGGTTCAGACGCGACGGATCTCCCAACGCGATGCCGGGCCATCACATCCCCATGGCGATTCTCGGCACGTTCATCCTCCTGTTCGGCTGGTTTGGCTTCAATGCGGGCTCGACGCTCTCCGGGGTCGACCTGCGCATGTCAGTGGTGGCGGTCAACACGTTGGTCGCGGCCTCCTTCGGAGCGGTGACGGCCACCGGCTACATGTGGAGTCGCTTCGGCAAACCAGACCCTTCGATGGCGGCCAACGGCATGCTCGCCGGCCTGGTTGCCATCACTGCACCCTGTGCGTTCGTGGAACCCTGGTCGGCGGCCGTCATCGGGGTCGTCGCAGGGTTCGTCGTGGTGGAGGCCGTCCTCTTCTGGGAACGCCGCAAGGTAGACGACCCTGTGGGTGCCGTGGCGGTGCACGCCGTCAACGGGATCTGGGGACTGCTGGCGCTCGGCCTGTTCGCCAACGGCACGTACGGGGCGGGATGGAATGGAGTGGAGGGGGCTGTATCGGGCATCTTCTACGGCGATGCCTCACAGCTGGCAGCCCAGACCGTTGGAGCGTTGACCGTGGTCGCCTGGGCATTCGGCCTTTCCTTCGTCTGGTTCAGGGTGCTCGACGCCACGATGGGAATACGGGCCCCGGCGTGGGCAGAACGGGCCGGTCTCGACATCCCGGAGCTGGGCGTGATGGCCTATCCCGACTTCCTCGAGGCGCGGGGGGAGGTCTTCAGCGCACCGAACCATGGGGAGCAGCCCTCCCAAGACGAGGGTGCCACAGAGCCGGCAGGCGAGGGTGTTTCGGCCGATCGCGAGCGACCGTGAGCAACACCACGCGGCAAGCTCGCGCCGGCGGAGAACGGGGCTCTCGTCGTGCGGCGGCGACCTACCATCGAGGCAGCTCGAGGGGCCGGCTGTCATGAAGCGGATCGCGGCGATCATCAGATCGGAGATGCTGCACGACGTGCAGCAGCAGCTGGCAGACGTCGGGTTCTCGGGGTTCACCATGTCCGATGTGCGAGGCCACGGTGAAGAGGAGGCCCCGCGAGGAAGCTGGCGTGGAGACCCGTACGTCCTCCGCGTCCTCCACAAGATCAAGATCGAGATCCTCTGCGAGGACGACGAGGTGGACCAGGTGGCGGAGACGATCGTCGCAGCAGCCCGTACCGGAGACGTGGGTGACGGCATCGTGTACGTCGAGCCTGTCGACCAGGTCTGGTCGATACGGACAGGCAGGACGAACTCCGAGGACGGCTGACGAGGCCTCAACGGCTAGAGTCCTACATTCTTCAAGCGCGAGGTGAGGCATGACGAGCGCCATGCCTGGTGTGCGCGTTGGCCACGGGTCTTCGCCCTCCGCTGCCCTGAAGAACCGTCCCGCGTTGCCGCTGCACGATCCTGGGCAATCGTCTGACGCCTGCGGCGTCGGCTTCGTCTTCGACCGTTCGATGCAGACGACGCATCGCACGCTGGCCAGAGCCATCGAGTGTCTGCACAACCTCGACCACCGAGGCGCTCACGCCGCAGACGGCACAGGAGACGGCGCAGGCATCATGACCCGTCTTCCGTACCGGCTGCTTGCACGCGCCTTGGGGAGCCGCGGCTTGGAGGTGCCCGCACGGGGCCGACTCGGGGTCATGGCTGTCTTGCTGCCCTCCGAGGGAGCGGAGGCCTGCCGCAGCGCAATCGAGGCCTCGGCTCGCCGGGAAGGCCTGAGGCCGGTGGCCTGGCGGGAGGTTCCTGTGGATGCCTCGGCGCTCGGGGCGCTGGCCAGAGCCACGATGCCCCTGTTCGAGCAGCTCCTGGTCGAAGACGGTCGAGGTGACGAAGACGACTTCGAGCGGTCTCTGCTGCTGGCGAGGAAGGGAGCCGAGCAGGCCGTCGAGCAGGAAGGGATCGAAGGATTCTCAGTGGCTTCTGCCTCGTGCCGCACGGTCGTCTACAAGGGCCTGTTCACGGCGAAGCGTGTCGCTCTCTTCTACGAGGACTTGCGAGACCCTGTCTACGAGACCGACTTTGCCATCTTCCACCAGCGGTACTCGACCAACACGGTTCCCACCTGGGATCGGGCCCAGCCGTTCCGTATCCTCGCCCACAACGGCGAGATCAACACGGTCCGCTCCAACCGGGCGTGGATGGCCGCACGTCAGGTGGACCTGGAGGCGGCGGTGTGGGGGGCTCGAGTGGCGGATCTTCGTCCGTTGCTGAAAGCAGGAGACAGCGACTCTGGGAGCCTCGACCACGCCTTCGAGCTGCTGGTTCGCTCTGGGAGGTCCCTCGACCACGTCAAGGAGATGCTGATCCCTCCGGCGTGGGAGAACGTGAGTGGTCTCGACCCGAGGCTGGCGGGTTTCTACGAGTATCACGCCTTTCTGACGGAGCCCTGGGACGGCCCCGCCGCGATCGCAGCCTCTGACGGTGTGACGCTGCTTGCAGGCATGGACAGGAACGGTTTGCGGCCCGCCAGGTGGACGATCACCCCTGACGTGGTGGTGGTGGCGTCCGAGGCAGGGATCCTGCCTGACGAAGAGTCACACGCCGAGGAGACGGGTCAGCTGGGACCGGGGGAGTCCCTCGTCGTCGACCTGCGGACAGGGGAGCTGCGCATTGGCAAGGATGTGAAATCCTCGCTGGCCAGAAGGCTGCCGTACCGCGACTGGGTACGCACCGAGGCGGTGTACGTCGCCGATCCCTTCGATGACCTGCAGGACGAGCGCTTCGAGCCTGAGCGGCTGGCCCGTGTCTTCGGGTACACGCCCGAGGAGCGGAGGCTCGTTCTGGCACCCATGACGGAAGGCATCGAGCCCTTGGGATCGATGGGGCACGACACGCCGATAGCCGCGCTCGCCACCGGCCCGCAGCGGATGACCAGGTACTTCCATCAGATGTTCGCTCAGGTCACCAACCCTGCCATGGACCCGATCAGGGAGCGCCAGGTGATGTCACTTCGCGTCTACCTGGGCAGACGCGGGTCGATCCTCTCCGAGACCCGTCAGCAGGCGCATCTGATGGAGCTGGCGTCTCCCGTTCTCAGCGACGCAGAGCTGGAGGAGATCGTGGGCCACCCGGACCAGGCGTTTCGTTCGCGCTGGCTCACGATGCTGTTCCCCGCGGCTGGGGGAGATCGAGCCTTCATCGACGCCCTCGATGATCTCTGCAGAAGAGCAGAGGAGGCTGTTCGGGAGGGGGCGACGATCCTCGTGCTGTCCGACAGGGAGGTCGGTCGCGACCTGGCGCCGCTCCCAGCGGTCCTGGCGGTGGGTGCAGTGCATCATCACCTGATTCGCAGTGGCCTCCGGCTCCATGCCTCGATCGTGGTCGTGTCGGGAGAGCCAAGAGATGCCCACGACCTCGCTTGCCTGATCGGGTTCGGTGCCTCCGCGGTCAACCCCTACCTGGCCATCGAGCAGGTCAGGGCGATGGCAGCCTCGGGAGCCGTCGAGATCGACCCAGTGACGGCGCAGGAGAACTACCGACTCAGTCTCGGCAACGGCCTGTTGAAGGTGATGTCGAAGATGGGGATCTGCACGGTGAGTGCCTACCGAGGCAGCGAGCTGTTCGAGTCCCTCGGCCTCGACGAGGACGTCACGGAGCGTGCCTTCCGGTTCGTGGCGCGCCGTCTGGGAGGTGTCTCGTACGAGCGTTTGGCAGCTCAGGCCCTCGCCGCCCACGCCCTGTACACGGAGGGGCACGAACACCCCGGAGGCTTCTACAAGCATCGTAGAGGCGGGGTCCCGCACGCCAACACGCCAAAAGCGGTGCTGGCGGTGCAGCGGGCGGTCCGCTCGGGCGAGTGGGATGCCTGGCAGAGCTACCTGCAGGAGCTGAGAGCAGGCAGACGACCGAAGTTCCTGCGCGACCTCCTGGAGATCACGGGCGACCGCCCTCCGATACCGCTCGACGAGGTCGAAGCGGCCGAGAGGATCATGCGTCGCTTCACGACATCTGCCATGTCGCTCGGCGCCCTGTCCAAGGAGGCCCACGAGGCGCTCGCGGAGGCCATGTCCCTCATCGGAGGGCTCTCGAACTCGGGGGAGGGAGGTGAGGACCCTGCCCGCTTCGGCACGCCCCGCAACTCGGAGATCAAGCAGGTGGCGAGCGGACGGTTCGGTGTGACGCCCGCGTACCTGGCTTCCGCCGAGGAGTACCAGATCAAGATGGCCCAGGGATCGAAGCCTGGCGAGGGAGGGCAACTGCCGGGTCACAAGGTGAGCTCGGAGATCGCCAGGCTCCGCCACACCGAGCCTGGCGTGACGCTCATCTCGCCGCCCCCTCACCACGACATCTACTCGATCGAGGACCTGGCGCAGCTCGTCTACGACCTGAAGACGTTCAAGCCGAGGGCCCGAGTATCGGTCAAGCTGGTGTCAGAGCCGGGGGTGGGAACCGTCGCGGTCGGCGTGGCGAAGGCGCGCGCCGACGTCGTGACGATCTCAGGGCATGAGGGAGGGACAGGCGCATCGCCGCTCATCTCGATCAAGCACGCGGGGTCCCCCTGGGAATTGGGGGTAGCAGAAGCGCACCAGGCTCTCGTCTCCAACGGTCTCAGAGAGCGGATCACCGTCGAGACTGACGGCGGTCTACGGACAGGGCGCGACGTGGTGATTGCCGCTCTCCTGGGGGCGGAGCGGTTCGGGTTCGGGACCCTTCCCCTACTCGCCCTGGGCTGCAAGATGGTTCGACAGTGCCACGAGAACACCTGCCCAGTCGGAATAGCCACGCAGCGTGAGGACCTGAGGGCGAAGTTCAAGGGCGGTCCCGAGCAGGTCGTGCAACTCTTCGCCTTCGTTGCCGAGGAGGTTCGAGGGTATCTCGCGTCACTCGGGGCGAGGAGCCTGCAGGAGCTCGTCGGGAGGGCCGATCTACTCAGACCTGCCGAGGCGGGGCACCGGCTGTCCGAGGAGCTCGCAGCGCTGCTCGCCAGGGCCGAGACACCACGGAGGACCACCCGCTACCAGCCCATCGAGCGTTCGCCGCTGGGAGATGCCATCACGGATAGGGGAACGAGGGCGATCGTGGCCGGTCGCTCGGTCGAAGACTCGTACGAGATCGTCAACACCGACCGTGCCATCGGCACGAGGCTCGCGGGCGAGATAGCCCAAAAGGGCTGGGACATCGAGTCAGACACCCTCCGGGTTCGGCTCTCGGGCGTGGCTGGACAAAGCCTCGGCGCCTTCCTCACCGAAGGCATATCCATCCTGCTCGAAGGAGCCGCCAACGACTACGTCGGCAAGGGAATGGGGGGAGGCCTGATCGTCGTGGTTCCCCGCGTCCAGGGGTCGGGTCAGGCCCAGGGGTCGGGCAACGCCGTCCTCTACGGAGCCACAGGAGGGCGTCTCCATGTGGCGGGATTGGTCGGGCAGCGCTTCGCGGTCCGCAACAGCGGTGCCCGGGCCGTTGTCGAGGGTGCAGGCGACCACGCATGCGAGTACATGACGGGGGGC
>CAZKJJ010000021.1:0-15549 GCA_964553055.1 uncultured Acidimicrobiia bacterium | reverse complement strand
AACAGGGATCTCGACGGCGGCCCGCTCCATCGTGACGTCGAACGTCGTTTCCACCCTGGCGATCGTGAGCGTCACGTCGGTGCCTGCCTTGCCGCGCACGAGAGAGACGACCATGTCGATGTGCATGCCCGAGATGGGCACACCGTCCACCGCCACCATGAAATCGCCTTCCAAGAGGCCGACTCGCTGGGCGGGTCCCCCTTCGATCGTCCCGATGATCTTCAGGCGGCAGTCGGCGGACAGCACGGCGCAGGTCTCCCCCGCAGGATCCTCGGCTCCCACCAACGCCCCTATTCCTTCCACCTCTCCCGAGCTGTCCTCTCGCTCCCTCGCCAAGGCATCTGGCGACAGGTAGAAGGAGTAAGGGTCGTCGAGGCCGGAGACCATGCCCTGAATGGCGGCCACGGCCCAGTCCTCGGGTGGGACGTCAGCTGCCCCTTCGGTAGCCGCCAAGGCCGAGCACATGGAAGCGAAGTCCTCGCTGGGGAGGGAACAGGTGACGAGGTTCGATGACCCCGTCGAGGGATCCGGTCTGAATTCCGCGAGACCGCGAGCCGCGGCGTCCGCCAGGATGCGGTCCTCAGGCGGCTCGACGAACCGGCTGAGGATGCGGTCCTCAGGCGGCTCGACGAACCGGCTCTGGATCAGGTCGTACGCGTCGCAGAACACAGCCCAGGCGTCCGGTGCCTCCGAACAGGAGCTCGTCTCGATCGAAGGAGCCTCGATCGAAGGAGCCTCGATCGAAGGAGCTGTCGTGACCGGCGATCCGAGATCCGCAGAGACGGGTGGCGGTGTGGTCGTCTCTGGTGGGTCGCCGGTGGAGGTGGCTCCCTGGCAGGCCGTTGCCAGCAGCGCGGCGACGGCGATGAGGGGTGCCAGCCTTCTTCTCATGAGACGGATTCAAGCGCTCTCGAGGCGCAATGGGTGGGAAGCGAGGAGCCCCCTTGGCGGGGGCTCCTCGATCTCCCGTGGGTGAGCCGATGCGCTGGCGTTACGGTGAGGGCGGCACTAGCTGCAACCCAGGGAGTTGCCGCAGTTCAAGCACTTGTAGCACGAGCCGTTCCTGACGGTGATGTGACCGCAGGTGTCACACAGTGGGGCGTCGCCCATCATGTCGGCCAGGGCCTGCTGCGCGGCAGCCGTGCCCACGTCTAGGACGATTCCGGCGGCTACCGACGTGCGCTCGTGGTGTGCCACGGGCTGCCTGGCCGGCCGCGAGCTTCCGTTACCTGAGTCCGCGAACGAGGCGGCCGCCTGTTGCACGTCGATGTCCACTTCCATCGCCGCTTCCTGGAGGCCGAGCTGCGTCCCTGCATCGAGGGCCAGTCCAGTCGGCGGCTCTGGGAAGTCCCCCTCGGACGGTGGAACCTGCACCAGGTCGGTACGGCCCTGGTACTCCAGAGCGAGAACCCTGAACACGTAGTCGATGATGGAGTTGGCCATCTTGATGTTGGGATGTCCCTCGACGATTCCCCGTGGCTCGAATGTCTGGAACGTGAACGTGTCGATGAACTCTTCGAGCGGGACTCCGAACTGGAGCCCCTTGGAGACCGCGATGGCGAAGCAGGAGAGGACTCCCCGAAGGGTCGCTCCCTCCTTGGCGAGATCGACGAAGACCTCTCCGAGCGTCCCATCTTCGTACTCGCCCGTCCTCAGGAAGACCTTGTGGCCTCCGATGCGGGCTTCCTGGGTCCATCCGCCTCGCCTCGGCGGCAGCAGGAAGCGCGGCGGCTTCATGCCTGACGCGTACGCCTGTGTTGGGCTGATCCCTGCCGGTATCTCACCCCATGCCAGCGCTCGTTGCGGCTCCAGAGCTGCATCGATGGACTCCTGGGCCTCCGCCTCGTCTGCCTCGTCTGTCGTGCTCAGCAGCACCTGAGACGCCTTCGACCCATCCCTGTAGAGGGCCATGGACTTGAGGCCGAGCTCCCACGACATCATGTAGGACTCCTCGATGTGCTCTGCTATCACCTCGTTCGGCATGTTGATGGTCTTGGATATCGACCCCGAGATGAACGGCTGCACGGCGGCCATCATCTTGATGTGTCCTGAGTGATGGATGAACCGCTTGCCGTATCGTCCATTGCGGTTGGCACAGTCGAAGACGGGCAGGTGCTCCTCCTCGAGGTAGGGCGCTCCCTCGATCGTCTGGTGGCCACACACGACGTCGGTCGCCTGACGGATCTGCTCTGACGTGAAGCCGAGTCGGCGAAGCAGATCGAAGTCGGAAGACGAGTAGTCCTCCTCCTTGAACCCGAGCCGCTCCAGTGACTCCGAGCCGAGGACGAACACGGAGAGCGCGTGCTTGAGCTCGAACACCCCCGGCAGGGTCTCCTCGATCTTCCTCAGGTCGTCTGCGGTCAGGCCCAACTCGGTGAGGGACTTGCGATTGATGTGAGGAGCCCCCAGCAGCGTCATCGTCCCGACCACGTAGTCGAGGATGTCTTCGATCTGTTGAGCGTCGTAGCCGAGCTTGGCGAGGGCGGGCGCCACCGACTGGTTGACGATCTTGAAGTATCCGCCTCCTGCCAGCTTCTTGAACTTGACGAGAGCGAAGTCGGGCTCCACCCCTGTCGTGTCACAATCGAGCTGCAACCCGATCGTGCCTGTCGGCGCGATCACACTCGACTGGGCATTGCGGTATCCGTGTCGCTCGCCCAACTCGAGAGCTCGATCCCAGGCCTCCCTGGCAGCCTTCAGGAGCAAGGGAGGGGCGAGCTGCTCGTCGATGCCGAGCACGTAGTGGCTGATGCCCTCGTAGTCGGAGAGCAGCGCGTCGTAGGCGGCCCTCCGATGGTTGCGCATCACCCTGAGCATGGACTCCCTGTTCTCGGCGAACTTCGGGAAGGGTCCGAGGACGGCGGCCATCTCGGCCGAGGCCGCGTACGCCTCGCCGGTCAAGATGGCCGTGAGGGCTCCTGCCATGGCTCGTCCCTCTTCCGAGTCGTACGGGATCCCTGAGCGCATGAGGAGAGAGCCGAGGTTGGCGTACCCGAGGCCGAGCGTCCGGTAGTCGTAGGAGCCCTCGGCGACGGCACGCGACGGAAAGTGGGCCATGGTGACCGAGATCTCCAAGACGATGGTCCAGAGTCGAATCGCGTGCTTGTAGGCCTCGATATCGAACTCGCCTGTCTCGTCTTCGAAGAACGACGCGAGGTTGAGCGAAGCGAGGTTGCAGGCCGTGTTGTCCAAGAACAGGTACTCGCTGCAAGGGTTCGAGGCCCTGATCCTGCCTCCGGCTGGGCACGTGTGCCATTCGTTGATCGTCGTGTCGAATTGAACCCCAGGATCCGCGCACGCCCAGGCCGCGTCAGCGACTCGCCTCCAGAGCTCGCGCGCCTTGACCGTCTTGCGGACGTCGCCCGTCGTCCGCTCGATCAGGTCCCATTCCTCGTCTGAGATGACGGCGGCGATGAACTCGTTCGGCACGCGCACAGAGTTGTTGGAGTTCTGCCCCGACACGGTCTGGTACGCCTCACCGTTGAAGTCGGCAAGGAAGTCGCCGTGCTCGATGAGGATCCTGGCCTTGTCCTCCTCGATCCTCTTCCAGTCGATGAACGTCTCGATGTCGGGATGATCGACGTCGAGAATGACCATCTTGGCAGCCCGCCGCGTGGTGCCACCCGACTTGATGGCGCCTGCCGCCCGGTCGCCGATCTTCAAGAACGACATCAGCCCTGAGGACTTGCCTCCTCCGGACAGCGGCTCACCCTCGGCCCGGATCTTCGAGAAGTTCTCTCCGACGCCGCTCCCGAACTTGAAGATGCGGGCTTCCCGCATCCAGAGATCCATGATCCCGCCGGGGTTCACGAGGTCGTCGTCGACGCTGAGGATGTAGCAGGCGTGTGGGGTCGGCCGCGAGTAGGAGTCCTGAGAGGGGACTGCTTCGCCTGTCCCCGGGTCGACGAACCAGAAACCTTGCGCAGGACCGGTCAGCCCGTAGGCGTGGTTGAGTCCTGTGTTGAACCATTGGGGGCTGTTGGGAGAGCCAACCTGGTGGGCCAGCATGTAGCGCAGCTCGTCCTCGAAGGCATCGGCATCTTCGGCGGTGGCGAAGTAGTCGTGGTGTTCCCCCCAATGGCGCCAGGTTCCCGCCAGACGGTCGAACACCTGACGAGCTGAGCGCTCAGATCCAAGAATCAGGCTTCCGTCGGGGGCTTGGAGTGGCTGACCATCGTCGCCGGCCTGCGGCACGCCTGCCTTGCGGAAGTACTTCGAGACGATGATGTCGACCGCTACCTGCGACCATGGCTCGGGAACCTCGACGTCGAGCATCTCGAAGACGACCGAGCCGTCGGGATTCGTGATGCGGCTGTTCCGTTTCGTCCAGCCGATCGAATCGTAAGGATCGACTCCCCCTTTGGTGAAACGGCGCTCGATGGTGAGCCCGTTGGTCATCGAAGGCCCGCTGGTCATCGAAGGTCCCTCCTTCGCTGGATGCCACCTTCACCCACTAGATGTTGTGGTCGGGGAAGTTGCTGACCACAGGATCTTGGGGTGGATACACGAGTGTAATTACACTCCTGTCACTCAGTCAAGAACTCTGTTGCCCGGGGAAATGAGCGGAGAAGCGAAGGCGGGGAAGCGAGCAGCCACGTTACGTACCTGCGATCTGCTCGCGAAAACTCAGGTCGAGGGAGGATTTCGCGGAGGGCGATTGACGTCGTCACGCCAGGAGAGCCACTCGGCGACCGGAGCCAGGTCGTAGGTCGGCCCTGTGAACCCCAGCGTGAACTGGGTGACGCCCAGCTCCAGGTACCGGTCGGCCAGGGCGAGGTCGGCAGCCGTCCGGTCGGCGTGAACGCCGGCTGCCCTCTCGATCGTCTCTGGGTCTCGACCGACGGATGCGCACCACGCGTCCAGCACCTTCATCTTGTGGGCCATCTCCTCGGGGTCGTCCGGGAAGTAATGCCAGGCGTCCGCGTACTGGGCGGCCAGGCGGAGCGTGACTCGCTCCCCGCCTCCCCCGATCAGGATCGGAGGACGACGAACGGGCGGCGGGTTCAGGAGCTCCCAGCGACGAACGATCAGCGGCAGCGCCTCTGCAAGCGCCCGAAGGCGCGTCCCCCGGGTGCCGAACGGGTACCGGTACTCTTCGTAGTCCTTACGGAACCAGCCTGCTCCGATGCCGAAGACCAGCCTGCCTCCTGAGATGTGGTCGACGGTCCTCGCCATGTCTGCCAGTAGTTGCGGATTGCGATAGGAGTTGCAGGTGACGAGAGGTCCGAGCTCTATGCGGCTCGTGACCTCAGCCCATGAGGCGAGGACCGTCCAGCACTCGAAGTGCGCCCCCCGGGGGTCTCCGTACAGGGGGTAGAAATGATCCCAGTTGTAGAGCAGATCTGCTCCCAGCTCCTCCGTGGCGATGGCGGCCTCCCGCACCTGCTCCCAGGAGGCGTGCTGAGGGTGGAGCTGAACGGCGATGCGAACCGCCACGCTCAGGCAGCTCGGTCCAGCTCTGAGCTGAGCTCCTCTCCCAGCAGCATGCGGCCCAGCCCGATGAGCCCCGAGCCCATCCTCGAGCGGAGCCAGCTTCGCTGCCCGACCTCGAGGCAATCCGCGCTCCTCGACGAGACGATCCCTCGTCTGATGTCGTTCTCCCTGGTCCTGGTGAATCCTTCGTAGTACGAGTTCATAGTGTTTCCTCGATCGGCTTGGCAGTGGCGAGATAGACATTCATGAGGCGCTTCGATTCCTCGAACGCTTCGTCGCGGAGCCCGTAGAGGCTCTCCTTGTGCCCCTTCTCACCCACCTTGACCCTGACCAGGCCGGCAGCCCTCAACAGCCCGATGTGATGGTGCACGGTCGACTTGGCGGCGTCGAGGTGATCTGCGAGCTCCTGGAGACCGGCGTCACCGGCGGACAGCCGGTGGAGAATCCGCAGACGCCTCTCGTCTGCCAGCGCCTTGTAGGTCTTGACGAGCCACTGAGGCGGAGCGTCCGGGTCCGTCGACAGGTACTCGTCCGCCACCGGGTAGCACAACACGTAGGTGCTGTCGTGCTCGACCAGCAGCGACCATGGCCGGATCACGACGGAAGGAGCCAGCAGCAGCGTCTTCACGTGCGAGGGCACCGAGTACTCGACGCCGTTGGTCGCCAGCTCGATCATCCTCGTCGGCGATGTCGTCGGGATCAGGGTGGACTTGGCTGCCGCATCACGGGCGATGGGCTCGCTGAACTGCTTCTCGGGTTGCGAGTAGGCCTCGTCCTTGAATCGGCGCAGGGCGTGGGCGATCGTCGATCCGAGCTCCTCTGCAGGCATCTCCATGAGTTGAGCGAGGTTGGCGCTCCATTCCGCGTGCTCGGAAGCGGCCTCCACGGCGCACGAGAGTGTCTCCTCGTCGCCACGGGCCGCCGCCTCGAGCTCCTCTTCTGAGAGATCGTGGCACTTCAAGGCGAGGGCGGCTCGCCTGATGTCCAGGCCGTCCGAGGCCTCCAGCCACTCGAAGAAGGCGTCGAGGTCCTTCGGCTCGGGGGCCAGGTGGACCAGTCCGAGGAGGACCACCCACATCGCTCCGCGAGAGCTCGAGATAGCCGAGAGCTCCTGCTGCAGCTCGGAGGACATAGCCATCCGGACGTTGTCGAACCACTCCGTGCCCAGATCGAACGTGTCGATGTCCTCGGCGCCTTCCAGGAGCCACAGGGTCTGCAGCAGATCGTACGCTGGTGATACGTCGACACCCACCGTGAGTGAGGGGCGCCGTTCTGTGAGATCGAGAAGCTCAGACATCCTTCGAAGCCTTTCAAACTAGCTGGATACGAAGATCTTACCTTCGAACCATTTGAAATATATCGAACAGAAGGCAGTCTGTCAATCCCTTTCGATGAGACTCGTTTCTGCAATGGCCCAATCGACGACCGCGTCGAGGGCCTGACGCTCGTCGGCGCCGCCGCGGACGGCGTCGTGGTACACGCGCAACTGGCGGTCGGCGCTGGTCCCCCGCTCGACGATGCGGCGACTCTGGCTGAGCTCGGCCACACATCCGAGCTGCTCGGCGTCGGGAAGGGTCAGCTCGATGATCTCCTCCAGGAGGTCAGGAAAGGGAACCCGCTCGCTCTTGCCGAAATCGATGAGCTCTCCGCTGGTGCCGTCACGCTGGGCGAGCCACATGTTCTCGTCGACCAGGAGCCTGGCGTACGAGCGCCAGCGCTGGTTCTCGAGTCTCCTCCGGTACAGCATGCTCAAGAGGCACAGGAAGACGGCGGCGACCGCGATCCCATCGTCGAGCGTCGTACAGATGTCGGCGACGCGCATCTCCAGCGTCGGGTAGCGAGGGCTCGGACGGATGTCCCACCAGATCTTGGAGGCGTCCTCGATGCTGGCGGTCTCGACGAGCACGTTGACGTGCCGTTGGTACTCCGACCAGCTCGAGAACGTCTCAGGCAATCCGGTGCGGGGAGGTGCCCTGAAGACGCTGCGGCGGTAGCTCTTCAGCCCGGTGTCGACGCCATGCCAGAAAGGCGACGAGCAGGACAGGGCCAGGATGTGGGGTAGGAAGTAGGCCAGCTGGTTCATGAGATCGATCAGCAGGTCGTCGTTCGAGACCCCGACGTGCACGTGCATGCCGCAGATCACGAGCCTGCGCATGACGCTTCGCATGTCACGAGCCAGCGTCATGTAGCGGTCCTGGTCTGTGGTGAGCTGGTCCCGCCAGGAGGCGAACGGATGGGTCGAGACCGCGATCGGGGCCAGCCCATGCTGGTGCGCGATGTCCGCTACCGCGGATCTGAGCGAGGCAAGGTCCTCCCTCGCCTCGCGCAGGGACGCGCACACCTTCGTGCCGACCTCGATCTGCGAACGGAGGAACTCGGGCCCCACCTGTCCCGATCCGATCACCTCTGCCACTTTGGCGATCAGGGCCTCGGGAGGGTCCCGAACGAGATCTCGTGTGAGAGGGTCGACGAGTAGGTACTCCTCCTCGATTCCGATCGTGAACTCGGGCCTCGGGATGGGCATGCGCGCACGGTAGCCGTCGAACGGCGACGTACGCACCTGCGATGCCGGCCCGCCAGATGCAGCATCGTTCTGCGGGAGTTCGGGCCGATTTCGGACGGGCGGGGCCTCGCGGCGGCCATGAGATTCGGGGCGCATTGAAGTAGCGTTCTGGCCGTGAGCGACACACTCCAGCGCTGATGGTCCGGCTGCGTCTCTTTGCCGGCCTCAGGGAGGCGGCAGGTACGGCGGCGACCGACGTGCCGGGGCGAACCGTGGCCGACGTCCTAGCAGAGGCGACCGCCCGCTTTGGGCGAGAGTTCGCCAGACAGCTCGAGTCGGCCAGGGTGTGGCTGAACGGCGAGCCCGCTTCGGGTGAGGATCAGGTCACCGCCGAGGACGAGGTTGCGTTGCTTCCTCCTGTCTCAGGAGGCTCGCTGGCGATGCCCGCCTCCCTGGATCAGCAGGGGATCTACGTGGGTCTCGTGTTCGCCGTGCTGGCGATCACCACGCTGGTGACGAACCGGGCCTGGTTCGCGGCTGCCGTCGTCGGCGTGGTTGCGGTCTGGTTGGTCGACCTGGTGGCGGCCGCGGGGGCCCGCAATCTGGACCTCAACGAGCTCCCTCTTCTGGGGTCTGTGTTCGTCGCAGGGATAGGAGGCGCCGCCTACGGAGCCAACGGTCTTGGTCTGGCGGTTGGAGCTGCTGTCGTGCTCGTGGCTGCCTGGGCCGTCCTCGTGCTGCGCGAGCGGGACCTGGTGGCCATCTCGGCGAACATGAGCCTCGCCGTCGTTGCATCCCTCGCGACGGGAGGCCTCATCGCCACCCACGCACCTGGTGCGGAGGGCAATGCCCTGATCGGCGTCTACCTGGTCACCGTTGGTGCGGCAGGTCTCGTGTCGTGGGGTCTGGCGAGGTCAGCAGGGAGGCCCCTGATAGATCCGGTGACCGGCGGATCGCTGGCGGGTGTCGCGGCGGCCTTGATCGGAGGGTGGCTGTGGGACGTGGCACTCGCGGGCGTGCTGGTCGTGGCGATAGGGCTCGTGATCGCGCTGATCTCGGGGAGGGGACTCGGCTCGCTGGTCAGGACAGGGAACATCTACCTCGTCGATCGCCTCCCAGGTCGACTCGTCACCCTCGACGGACCTGTGATGGCGGCGGCTGTGCTGTTTCCGCTGGTGCGCCTGCTCCTGTAGGTTGGGCTCCACGGCTGTAGTCGGTACCCTTCCGTGATGCGTCCCCGAGCGATCCTGCTCGTCTCGTCGCTGATCCTCGTTCTCGTCCTACCTGCGGTTCCTGCCTACTCGGTGACGCAGGGGCAGGTCGATGCAGCGTGCGCAGACAGCGACGAGGCCTACCAGAGCTACCGAACCGAGAACGCCAAGTTCGAGGAGGCGACCGAGGCATACGAGCTGACGACCTCGCAACTCGAGTCGACCGTGCTCGAGGCGAACTACGTTCGCACCAGGGTCGAGGAGAAGACATCGGAGGTCACCGACATCACCAACAGGGTCAGGGAACGGGCGGTCGAGATGTACATCTCCTCTTCGACCTCGCTGACCGACATGCTTTTCGCCTCTGCTTCAGTCGGGGACTTCCTGGCGGGCCAACAGTTCATCGCCACCGCCACCGAGCGGGACGTGGCCTCAGTGGACCTGCTTCAAGCGCTGCGGAGCGATCTCAACGGGCTTCAGGAGGATCTCAAGGTCGAAGAGGCGAAGCTGCGAGACCTACGCCAATCACAGGAGGAGATCAAGGACACGCTCGAGGTGGCAGTGGGTGAGGCGAAGGCTGCGTGGTCGAAGCTGTCGACCAAGTGCAAGGAGCTGCACGCGAAGCGCCAGGCGGAGCTGGCGGCCGCCGAGGCGGCCCGAATCGCGGCGCGCAGCGGCGCGGGGGCAGGCATAGGAAGCGGTGTCACTCCCGACTTCGTCTGCCCGATGAATCCGGCCGCCACCCACTTCTCAGACACGTGGGGTGCCCCCCGATCAGGAGGAAGGACCCACAAAGGAACGGACATGTTCGCTCCCTATGGAGAGCCCGTGTACGCAGCAGGAAACGGCGTCGTCTTCCTCACTCACAGCGGGCTGGGAGGCATAGCCGTGTGGCTGTCCGCCGACCACGGCGTGGCGTACTACTACGCGCACCTCAGCGGGTGGGCCGCGGGCCTCACCTCAGGCGGTATCGTCGACAGGGGAGACCTGATCGGCTACAACGGCGACTCGGGAAACGCCAGGGGCGGATCCCCGCATGTGCACCTGCAGATCCATCCGGGTGGTCGAGGGGCCCCTCCTGTCAACCCCTATCCCACGTTGATATCGTACGGGTGCCGATGACCCCACAGAGGCGCCGCATCGACCAGGTCTTGGACCCCGAGTTCGTCTCCGACCTCTCGGAGGCCGACCTGGACACGCTGCGGGAGCGCCGGAGCGTGACAGACGAGGTGGAGACGGAGCTCTCCTACTACAGGAGGATGCTCCACGGTCGCATGGATTTGCTGGCCTTCGAGGCCCGCCGCAGGTCCGGTGAAGAAACGCGCACACTCCTGGAGGCACTCCCCGAGATCCTCGGCGGCGGAGAGACAACGGGTGGCGGCGGAGAGACAACGGGTGGCGGCACAGTACACCGTCCGGGAGCTCTCGCCCCGAATCTTCCCTTGATCGGACATAGGCCGATCGACAGGGTTCTCGACGACGATTTCCTGTCCCGCCTGCCCGACCTCACGGACGCAGAGATCTCCGAGATCCAGGAGATGCTGTCCTCCGCAGAACGCGACGTATCCGCAGATCGCAGGAAGGTGCAAGGTGTCTTCGACGAGCTGCAAGCGGAGATCCTGCTTCGTTACAAGGAGGGGCTCGTGGAGGCCGAGGATCTGAGCTGAGTGCTCGCCAGGGTCCTCAGGTCCGGCCTCGTCGAGGCTGAGCACAGGGGCGTGGTGGCAGTCTCCGATGCCGAGGGCACGCTTCTGTTCTCCAGCGGGGACGTCGACAGGCCGTACTGGCTGCGCTCTGCAGCAAAGCCGTTCCAGGCCGCGGCCTCGCAGGCAGCCGGCGCCGAGCTGCTTCCCGAGCAGCTCGCACTGGCTTGTGGCAGCCACGGCGGTCAGCCGATCCACGTCGCCATCGTGGAAGGCATGCTCGAAGAGGCGGGCTTGGAAGAGAGCGCCCTGCGCTGTCCTGCCGCTTGGCCCCGCGCTGAGACGGCGAGAGACCGCCTGGTGGCCGCTGGAGAACGATACGCCAAGCCTGTCTGGCACGGCTGCTCCGGGAAGCACACCGCCATGCTGCGGGCGTGTGCTGCCCGCGGCTGGCCGCTCGAGACCTACGTCGAACCACGGCATCCGCTGCAGGAAGAGATCTCAGCGGTCATCGCCGAAGCTGTAGGAGCGCCGGTGGGTCCCGTGGGTGTGGATGGGTGCGGAGTGCCCGTACACAAGGCCTCGGCCGCCGGCATGGCTCGGGCCTACGCCATGCTGGCTCGGGACCCTTCCAAGCAGGCTGTGTGGTCGTGCATGCACCGCTTCCCAGGCCTCACGCAGGACGGGCCCTCCCCGGCCGCACGCATCTCCACGTGGCTGGATGCCTGCGCCAAGTCGGGGGCGGAGGGCACGCTGGGCGTCTCCCTGCGCAGCGGCGTCGGCCTGGCGGTCAAGTCGTGGGACGGCTCGTCGAGACCACTCGCGATCGCGGTGTTGGAGGCGCTCCGAGTGGTGGGACTCGGTCCCGCGTACGTTGGCGAGTTGCTGGAAGGCGAGCTCAGGGGAAGTTCCACGGAGACGGTCTCGGTGGCCCTTTGAAGAGCGAGATCCATGCCCTCATCGGGGACCTTGCCCGAGGCTGGGTGGAGGATCCTGCATCGGACGTCGTGCACTGCGAGGAGGTCGAAGGCCGCTGGGCCGTCCGGATGCGTCAGAGGACGAGGGACTTCACCACCGTATGGTTCGAGGTGGGTGATCGAAGCGTCCGGTATGAAGCGTATGTCATACCTGCTCTCGGAGCATGGGAGGCGGATCGTTTGTGCATGAGGTGGAACGAGAGAGCCTGGCGGGCGCACTTCAGCACTGACGGCAATGGGGACATCTACCTGCGGGGTCGGCTTGCGCTGGACCGGGTCACGGCTGATGAGTTGGACAGCGCCTTGGCCGAGATCTACGAGCAAGTCGAAGTCGCGTTTCGACCGTTGCTGAGGGCGATCCGCGAAAAAAAGGCCTGACGGGGTGTCCACAGGCAGCTGTGCACAACCACGTGTGGAAGGCTGTGGAAATGTGGATACCGGCTCGATTTGAGTGCTGTTTATAGACTACTAACAGCAGTTAACAGCGAGTACGAAGCCTCAGAGCGCGAAAATCAGCGGTATCGGCCAGGTTGACGACGCGCGCCCGAACTCGTACATTCGCCATCACAAGACCCAAGGTGCTGAAGCCATTCGAACCCTGTTCGGGGAAGTGCGGGGGGCGACTGCGGAGGTTCCTTGGGTCTTGTTTCTGTGACCGTCTCAGAACAGGGTGAGCCCGCCCGGGAGCAGGCAGGGGTAGAGGCCCGCCGCGACCATGTTGAGAATGAGCGCCGTCAGCCAGCCTTCCTGGGGCAGGGTCGGCTCGGTCTGTGGTGCATGGGCACTCCTGGTCTTGACAGGCTGTGGAGAGCTGGAGCTCTCGGGCGCAGGATCGGACGGCGGGCTGTCCTCCGGCGGGGGGGTCTCGGCAGGCTGCTCATCCGAAGGAGCCTCGGGAGGCGGTGGCTCGTCGTCTTCGACAGGAGGATCCTCCTCGGCAGGTGGCGACACGAGCCCTTCGGGCCCCTTCATGAAGATGACCGTCACGTACAGGTACCCGTCTTCGGAGTAGGCGGTTCCGACGCCCACGTAGTTGAAGTCTCCCAGGATGTTCTGCCGATGCGGAGGGGAGGCCATGAAAGCCTCATGCAGCCCTGCGACATCGCCCCCGACGCCGACGTTCTCGCCAAGGGCCCACCACCCCGACGTCACCCCGCCGAGGTTCGCGCTGTGGAAGATCTCGCCCGCCTCGACCATCTCGGCTGTGTGGCGCCTGGCGTCATCGGTGAGATCCCAGTAGACCTCGAGCGCGTCGAGGCCGGCGCCTGCCCTGGCGCTGTTGATCCGGCTCACGAACCCGGATGCTTCTCCTACTGCTGTCGCAGGCGGAGCCGCCGCGACGATCGCCACGGCGGCCGCCAACGTCAGCACGCTTACCTTGCGAAACAACCCCAGACTCCTCGCTCGGTCTGGTATCGACCGCGAGGGGTTGAGGCTTGAGTACGGACCTCGGCATCAGGCCAGGCCGAACATGACCTCCCTGAGGTTGACATGCTCCGTGGTGAAGGTGTCGAGGTCGATACGGAGCGACCCGAGGCGGAGGCCGACCATGCCCTCGGTGACGTTGGTCATGACCCGCAGCGTGTCGTCTTCGTAGGCGAGGACGCCGAGCCCGAGACAGCGGCCCGTTCCGTCGTGGACTCCGACCAGCATGCTGTCCAGTCGGCTCTGGTCGAGGCCCGCGGGGAGCGTCGGCGCGAAGACAGTCGACCTGACGCGCCAACGCTCCAGTGGCGCGCCGAGTGCCTGTGCGAACCGTTTGGTCCTGTGAGCGGAGCGCTGCTCCGGTGAGACGGGCACAACGTCAGCGTGCACGCCTGTCACCTGAACGTCCGCGGAGAAGAACCGTCGCAGCATGCCAACGATCGGCTCCATCTCGCCGCCTCGCTGAAGAGCCACGACGGTGGATGGTCGGCACAGCTCCGCCTTGTGGTACTTGAGCGTCTGGCCGGACACACCGGAGACGATGCCGGTCGTATCGATCACGATCAGGTCTGCGCGCTCGCGCGCCACGTCCACGAGGGAGGCCGTGGCGACCACCTGCTGAAGGACGAAGCGGTTGGGAGCGATCGATCCCACGAAACGCAGGTCGTCGAAACCTGTCAGGTCGATCAGATCGGAGGGCCTGCTCAGCCATCGCAGACCGACACAGGTAGGGGGCCCGACCGTCGTCTGCCCCACGTCTGCGTCGACGTAGGCGGCTGCGATCCCTCCCTCCACCGCCCCTGCGAGCAGCTGCCGAGCGAAGCTCGTCTTGCCTGTGTCGGTCGCTCCTGTGAGCATCACGACGCCGCGCCTGTCGAGCAGCTCGGCCACGAGCCGCTCATGCGGTTCTGCCATGAGGGCAATCGTACCGAGAGACCCTCCGGCGAACTGGGCGGCTGACTTGAATCTCCAGCTGTGGATCTGGAGACTCGGAGTGTGTTCGTCTCGTTCCTCTCGGATTTCGGCCTCGAGGACGAGTTCGTCGGGGTTGTCCACGGTGTCATCGCCCGTCTGGCACCCGCCGTGAGGATCATCGACGTCACACACGGAATCGCTCCAGGGAATGTGAAGGCCGGCGCGTTGGCGCTCGTGCGAGCCATCCAGTACCTCCCTGAGGGGGTGGCGCTGGCTGTGGTCGACCCGGGCGTCGGGGGTGCCAGGCTGCCTGTGGCCGTTGCGACCCCGTGGGGGACGTTCGTCGGCCCTGACAATGGGCTGTTGGCCCCGGCGGTGGCCATCACGGGAGGAGCCCTTGGAGCGGCCAGGATCGAGAGCGAGCGGGTCGTCATCCCGGGTGCTGGCGCTACCTTCGATGGCAGGGATCGATTCGCGCCTGCAGCAGCGCTGATCGCCTCCGGTGAGCTCGAGCTCGAGGAACTGGGTGCCGCCGTCCCTCCAGACCTGCTCACGCCGCTCACCCTGCCGCTCCCTGCCGTCGCGAACGGGGAGGTGACAGGCGAGATCTGGTGGGTCGACCATTTCGGAAACGCCGAGACCAACATCGGACCGGATGACCTCGCAGAAGCAGGTCTGTCGATGGGCGAGGAGGCCGACGTCTGGATAGGGGGAGCCTCACATCGGCTCCGGTGGGTTGCGACCTACGAGGAAGGTGAGGAGGGCTATCCGGTCCTGCTCGTCGACTCGGTAGGACTCGTCTCGCTCGCGCTGCGGAGAGGGAGAGCAGTCGAAGAGCTTGGGGCGAGCGAAGGAGTGTCCGTACGGATCACGCACCTCTGAGCGTCAGCGTCAGAGCGACCCCCGCGGCGACGATCAGGGCGAGAAGAACGAGGATCACGATGGCGGTCGCGGGACGCACAGCGCCTCAAGATACGCGCGGGAGCCCCCCGGGGGGAAGGGGGGCTCCATCTCAGAAGGGTGCGAGGCCGCCGATGGGGCGGGCTGGGAGGCATTCCGTTTTAACCCTTGGCACGAACGTACCATTGGTTGTGTCCACGGCGGAATACCGCACCCTGTGAAGCGCCGAGGCGCCTCACGTGATTCGTATCGGACACAGAGAGGCGAAACTTGAGCCGGTTTGTCGTCAGGTTCGTGACGAAGGCGGACTGCCCCCTGTGTGCCGCCGCAGAGCCGCTCGTCGAACGCTGGGCTGCGCGGACCGGAGCAGAGGTGTCGACGATCGATATTGCAGAGGACCGGGAGCTGGCCGCGCGTTTCTCGGAGCGCGTACCCGTTGTGCTGGCAGAGGACGGCGCCGTGCTGACCGAAGGTCGTATCTCCTCTGCCCGTCTGGGGTGGGCGATGATCCGGGCCGCCGCGAGGCGCTGAGGCTCAGCTCT
>CAZKJJ010000020.1:13728-15743 GCA_964553055.1 uncultured Acidimicrobiia bacterium | reverse complement strand
AAGATCAAGAAGACCGTGCAGGACATGGTGAGAGGCGACTACCGCAACATGCACGTGACCAGCGGCGGGGAGAGCGAGTGCGGCAGGTGACAGGGGAGACGAGGAGCGGCCATGGAACAGGGTGACCTGCTGCTGGCAGGGGTGCTGATGCTGTCGGTGGTCCCCCTCGTGGCACTCGAGTCGGTGAGCACGGTGCGAGGGCACTTCGGCCAGCGGTTCTGGAACCTCCCGCTCGACGACAAGCTCGACCATCTGGTGTCCTACCGGAGGGAATGGTGGTGGATGGGGGGCACGTGGGTGGCCATCCTGGCGGCGGTGACCGCAGGCATGGCGGCTCTGGCGGGCCTGCTCGGGGCTGCTGGAGAGCCGGCGCTGGCGTGGGCGAGCTTCGGCGCATTCGTGATCGGCTCTGCTGCGTGGCTGGGAGGCCTGTTCGTGCAGACGGCGGTGGTCTGGTGGGCTGCTGAGCGGAGGCACGAGACCGGTGAGACGCCCGAGGCCCTCGCTCCCTTCTGGTCGCTGGCCTACTTCGCCGAGATGAGCTCGATCGTCATCTCCAACCTCGCCTTCGTGGGGTTTGGAGTCGCGGTCCTGCTGACAAGCGTCCCTGCAGCATGGGCGGGTTGGACAGCCATCGTGGCGGGTGCCCTGCTCGCGGTCGTTGTGGTCCTCACCAGGTTCGGCTTCCCCCACATGGTGCTGCTGGTCCCTGTCGTGCTCGGCATAGCCCTCGTGTTGGAGACAGTGTGAGGTTGGCGGGCCCGAGGTCAGGAAGCTGCTCGAAGGGTGTGAGGTTGCCGACTGGCTCCTAGGTCAGGCTCCTTCCGCCTCCGATCACGTGGACGGCGCCCGTGATGTACGAAGAGCGGTCTGAGGCGAGAAACGACACCAACTCCGCTACCTCGGCCGGCTCCCCCATCCTGCCGAGCGGCACGGACGCCACCATGCGCGCCCGTATCTCGTCGGGGATCTGCATGGTCATCTCCGTCGCTACCAGGCCTGGCGCCACCGCGTTGACCCTGACGGCAGGTGCGAGCTCGAGGGCCAGGGCCCTGGTCATCCCCACCAGGCCTCCCTTGGAGAGGGCGTAGTTGAACTGGCCGAAGTTGCCGAGGTAGGCGCGGGAGCTGATGTTGACGACGGTGCCGGTCTCCATCAGCGGCACCAGCCGCCTGGTGAGCCGATAGGCGGCCCCGAGATTCACGTCGAGGACCGCTTCGAAGTCGGCAGCGGTCATGTTCGGAAGGCGGGCATCCCTGGTGATGCCTGCGTTGTTGACCAGCACGCGGAGCGAGCCTTCGAACTCGTCGACCGCTCCAGCCACGACCCCAGGCCCTTCTGTTTCTGCCAGGTCCACCTCGACGGAGAGCACGCTTGCTCCTGCGTCGGCCAGCGCCGCTGCGGTCTCTTCGATCGCAGGTGCCTTGTCTGCCAGGACGAGCGAGTAGCCGTCCACTGCCAGCCGCTCAGCGACGGCCCTCCCGATGCCGACCGCTGAGCCCGTCACCACCGCCACCCCACTCACGGCAGGGCCCTGCCGACATGGCTGCTTCCCAGCCTGACCAGCTCGCCGGTCGGTCCGCCTCGCTCGAGGAGGCGCCTTGACCAACGGGCGACGGCTCCTGGCTCTGAGGCAGGCTCGATCGCAAGGAAGTTGGCAGGGGCTGTCCTCTTCCTTCCCTCCAGGGCCAGCACACGGGTGCCGGAGAGCAGCCCGCACGCCACCATGGCTCTGCCCGCTCCTCCCTGACCGAGCAGGTCGGCAGAGTGTGCAACGTACAGGACGGGCGCTCCCGACCCGGCCGCTCTCTTGGTCAGCCCGAACGCCGCAGTCAACTCGGAGGCCACCTCGTCCCAGGCATCTCCAACCGGGGCTGCCAGGAACACCAGCCCCTCCTCTGGCTCGGCGGGAGCGTCCTTCGGGGCAGGGGCCTCGGCCTTTGCGCCGGGTTTTTTGTCCCCGCCGCCAGAGTCCTGCGGTGCGCTCTTGGAGCTTCGGGCCGGCGCCGTGCGCT
>CAZKJJ010000020.1:0-13718 GCA_964553055.1 uncultured Acidimicrobiia bacterium | reverse complement strand
CCTCTGGCTCAGCGAGAGCGATCTCGGCCTCCAGCGCCCCCCGCATCGGTTCGTAGGCGGCAGGGATCCTCAGAAAGGCCTCGGTCACGGCCCTGTCACGAGCCCTGCGATCAGGAGGCGATCTCGAACCTCGGCCGGGCATCCGAGCTCCGCGAGGACCTCCGAGCTGTGTTCGCCGAGCAGCGGCGGGTGCCTCTCTGCGAGGGCCTTTGCGCCGTCCAGCCAGAACGGCGTCCCCGTCACGGTGACCTCGCCGTTGGGGCGCCGATACGTGGCCTTCATGCCGCTGTGCAGCACCTGCTCGTCGGAGAACACCTCTTCGAAGTCGAGGATCCTGCCTGCCGGCAGGCCTGCCTCAGACAGTCTGGCGAGCCAGGCCTCGGTCGTGTCCGAGCGGAGGACACTTTCCACGACCCGTGCCACCCGCTCGCGGTTGGTCACCCGCAGCTCGTTGCTCGAGAAGTCAGGATCTGCGCAGACGTGGGTCGGGAGGGAGAGCACCTTGCAGAGCCGCTCCCAATGGCGGTCAGTGACGATGGCCAGCAGCAGCCGTCCGTCAGCGGTGCGGAACGCCTGGGTGGGGGCGGTGAATGGCGAAGCGGTGCCCAACCGCGGGGGCTGGACACCCGTTGCGAAGAAGAGGGCGTTCCAGGTCGCCTGCATGGCGATGATGCCATCCCGCAAGGACACGTCGATCCGAGCTCCGTTCCCTGTTCGCTCCCGCTCATGAAGCGCCGCCGCCACCGCCAGCGCGGCGTTGGTGCCCGCGTAGACGTCCGCCACGTTGGTGGCTGTCTTCTGTGGGACTTGACCTTCCTCCCCCGTGATGCTCATCATCCCGGACTCCCCATGGAATATGAGGTCGATGCCGGCACGGTCGGACGAGGGTCCTTCTGGCCCGAAGGCTGATATGGCGCAGTAGACGAGTCCTGGGGACGAAGGAGCCAGGTCGTCGTAGCCGATCCCCAGCCGCTCTGCCACACCCTTTCGGAAGTTGTGGACCACGACATCGGAGTCCGCCACCAGCTCGAGTATCCAGGGCAGCACCTCGGCGCTGCGGAGGTCGGCTGCCAAGGAACGTTTGCCTCTGTTCACCGAGTGGAAGAAGGCGCTCTCGCCTGCGAGGAACGGGCCGAGCTGTCTCGACATGTCCCCTTCGAGCGGCTCCACCTTGACGACCTCGGCGCCCAGATCCGAGAGCAGCATCCCGCAGAAGGGAGCAGCCACCAGGTTGCCGAACTCGACCACTCTGACGCCCGCCAGTGGTCCTCCGCCCCCGGGGCTGCTCACCGCGGCTGCGGCCTCAGACCCGCTCGACCACGAGCGTGATGCCTTGCCCTACTCCGATGCACATCGTGGCGACTCCGTAGCGTCCGCCTCGCCTCCGAAGCTCGTGGACGAGCGTGCAGACGATGCGGGCGCCTGATGCACCGAGGGGATGCCCCAGGGCGATGGCCCCTCCGTTGACGTTGACGATGGAAAGGTCGAAACCGAGCTCGCGCATCGAGGCGATTGCCTGGGAGGCGAACGCCTCGTTGAGCTCCACGAGATCGACGTCCTCGGCGCTCAGCCCTGCTCTGAGGAGGGCCTTGCGGGTGGCGGGCACAGGGCCCATGCCCATCGTGTCAGGGTGCACGCCCGCAGCAGCGGAGGCGACGATCCTGGCGATCGGCACGAGGCCGTGCCTCTGCAGGCCCTTCTCCGTTGCCAGAAGGAGGGCAGCTGCCCCGTCGTTCATGGGCGAGGAGTTCCCTGCGGTGACGGTGCCTCCCTTGCGGAACGCCGGCTGGAGGGCTGCGAGCGCCTCCAGCGACGTGTCGTAGCGTGGCCCCTCGTCCTCGGTGATCACGCTGGTGGACCGGCCTCTGGCATCGGCGGGCGCTTCGATTCCCTCGATCTCGTCCTTGAATCGCCCAGCCTCCATGGCAGCCACGGCGAGCTGGTGGCTGCGCAACGCGAAGTCGTCTTGGTGCTCCCTCGACACGCCGTACTGCGATGCGACCACCTCTGCTGTCTCACCGAGGCTGATCGGTGGGTACATGGTTTGCATCTGCTGGTTGACGAACCGCCAGCCCAACACGGAGTCTGCGACCTGAGGGTCGCCGCCCACGAGGGCCCTCTCCGGTTTGAGGAGCACGATGGGTGCTCGCGACATGGACTCTGACCCCCCTGCGATCTGGACCTCTCCCCAGCCATCCTTCAGAGACTGCGAGGCCTGGACCACCGCTTGGAGGCCTGAGCCGCACAGTCGGTTGACGGTGATGCCGGCGATCTCGATGGGCATGCCAGCCAGCAGCGCTGCCATCCTCGCCACATTGCGGTTGTCCTCGCCGGCCTGGTTGGCTGCTCCCCACACGATGTCCTCCACGGCGGAAGGATCGAGGCGGGGGTGCCTCACCAGGAGGCGGGCGATCGCATGGGTGGCCAGATCGTCAGGGCGGACGAAAGCCAGCTGCCCGCCGATCTTTCCCATTGGAGACCGACAGGCATCGACGATGAAGACGTCGGTCATCCAGGACCCACGATAGACGGTCTGACGGGAGCAGATCGAAGAGGCTCTGACCTCCTGGACAGGCCGGATCGAGGAGGGGCCCGGCTGTGCGCCCGGCCTCAGGCCGTGACGCCACCTTCGATGTCCCGAGGTCCCGTGATCTCCCATCCTTCGTCTGCGAGCGATCCCTCGGCCATGAAGAGAGCGCCATCGATGGTTGCCGCGAACGCAAAGCATCGCAGGGAGCGAATGCCGAGGCTCCACTCTGAAGGGCTGAGAATCAGCGGGACGGTCACGGTCCTGATGAGGAACGGGTCGTACGGTTCTGGGACGAGGTCAGCCAGCACCTGGCCGCATGCCGACTGGCTGAAGTCGAGCATCGCCACCTCGCCCGGATAAGGAGCGTCTGCCCCAGCCTCGTGCTCAGCGGTGCCGATCAGCTCGAACGAGTGGTCCTGGTCGCACGGCACCGGCTGAGCCGTGCGGAGGGCCAGCACGTCGGAGTCGAGGCAGGATCCGACGGGCAGGCTCCAGCGGTACGCCTCGGGATCGTCCGCGATGGGCGAGTCGAGGAGGACGTACTCCTCGTCGGAGGCGTTCTGGTAGATCACGCAGGCGTGGTACCGCTCGCCGACTTCCCACTCCTGTTCGTCTGGTAGGTAGAGCACGAGCTCCAGTGTCGAGTCTGCATGGTTGAAGCCCAGTTGGCTGCTGAACTCGACGTAGCAGGTGTCCCACAGCTCGTTGCCCAGCTCCTCAGGGTACGCAGCCTCGATCGGGTCTTCCCGAGTCGTTGAGAAGTACACCTCGTGGGTGTGCGGATCGGTGCAATCGGCCAGGATGCTCCTGCCGTACGGCGCGTAGGGGAGCTGGGCAGACGTGTCTGACCCCAGGTCGACACAGTCCCCCTTCTGCCACAGGTATCCCTCCCCCTCTGCAGGCGGAACGGTCGCAGGGGGAGAGGTGGTAGCGGGCGGCTCGGTCGGCTGGGGAGCCTCGGTCGGCTGGGGAGCCTCAGTCGAGGGCGTGGTCGTCGGTTGCGCCTGCGGTGGAAGGGTGAAGGCCGTATCGGGTTCTTCACTGCTGGAGCAGGCGGCAACTACAAGGGCGCAGGCAACGAACGCGGGTAGCCACCGGTCAGGGGACATCGAACGCCTCCCGCATGATGTCGGGGACCCGCTCAGGCGTGCGGCTCTCGCTGTCGAGCACCACGTAGACCTCGTTCCCCTCGGCCACGGTCCTGCCCGAGAGCTCCTCGGTGATACGGAAGGAGAAGACGATCGAGGTGTTGCCTGCCGAGCCAGCCCATACCCTCGTGATGAGAGTCTCGCCGATAGAGGCCGCCGAGCGAAAGTCACACTCGACTCGGGCGACGACGACGTCGTATCCCTTCCCTGCCAGGTCGCCGAAGGGGAGACCGACCGACTCGAAAAGGTCGGTCAGGGCATCGTCAACGTACACCAGGTAGTTGGCGTTGAAGACGATCCCTTGCTGATCGGTGTCGGAGAACCTGATCTTCCTTCGATAGGACGCCTCGGCCACGTCAGCCTTCCTGAGATGCCTGGCGCGAAGATACCGCAGTTGCAGATTTGCCAGGAAGGGCCCGAAGGCGGTTCGGGATGTGAAGGGAAGGCCCGGAATGCCCTCTCGGACTGCCCGCTCGGGGCTCGGCTGGGCCCGCAAGCGCCGCAGGAAGGCCTCGACGGGACGCGCCGACTTGTCTAGCGTCTTGGCGGCGGGGTGGATGATGGCTGTGCCGACGGTTACCGAGAGGGCGGGCCTGCTGCGGGGCGACACCGTCCGTTTCTGCTCCATGTGCTGCCGCTTCAACACACTCCCAGGGCCCATCTGCTCCTCGTGTCGAGCGACCCGAGGCGTCCGCCGATCGCCCGTTCCTTCGCCGTTCCGAATACGGATGGGGGCTGTCAGCAGGATCCTCGCCACACTGGCGGTGCTGGGCCTTCTGGCGAGCGCTGTCATCACCCGAGCGGCGGCTGCGCTGGTCGCGGTGGGCTTCTACCTGGCAACTGCCTGCCTCGCCGTGGTGGCCCTTCGGGCTATCAGCGGGTCGTCGCGCTGTGAGGACTGTGGCAGCAGGAGGGCGCTGAGGCCCGAAGGCCGGTTCGCGGCGCCCGGTGTTCCTCTGATCGGCCAGGGGCACTCCGCATGCCCTTCGTGTGGCTCGCCAGGTGAAGGACGGAAGTCGGAACCCTGACGATGCCTTGGGGTAGCGTGCGGCGACCTTGTATCTCCGCTTGGGTGAATCGGACTGTGAGGCGCTCCGGGAGGGCCTGCTGGCGCAACCGGTCAATGCCCTGTCCGCTCTGGGCTTCGTGGCGGCGGGGGTCTGGCTGCTTGCGAGAGGCCGGAATCGGTCTGGCCCTGCCCGCAGGGCGGCGGCGGTCTACGGTGCCACGCTCGTCCTGGTCGGCTTGGGCAGCTTCGCGTACCACGGGCCTCAGACGGGCGGGAGCGTATGGCTTCACAACTGGTCTGTCTCGGTGGCTGCGGCCTTCGTTGTCGTCACGGATGTCTGGAAGCTCGGAATGTGGCGTCGCGACCTTCTCATGCCTGCCTACCTCGGCGTCGTCGTGGGGTTGGGTTTGGTGCTCGCCGCTGCCCCGGACGCAGGAGCGTGGGTGAGCGTGCTGGTGCTCGCCTGCGTCGGGCTCTCAGAGCTGGCGGTATATCGGAGGGAGCCGCCTTCGGCCAACGCGAGACGGCTGCTCGTGGTGGCGGCAGGTGCCATCTTGGCAGCGGCCACCGTCCAACTGCTCGGCAGGACGGGGGCGCCTCTCTGCTCGCCTTCCAGCCTGGCACAGGGCCATGCGGCCTGGCACCTGCTCGGTGCCGTCGCCGCGGCGGCGGTCGCCGCCGCGCTGGTGGAGCGGGTGGCCGAAGGAGGTGACACGACCTCGGCGCGGTAGCCTGGGATGCAGATGGCCAAACAGGACGATGTGATTCGGGTGCAGGGCGTGATCAAGGAGACGCTGCCCAACGCCATGTTCCGAGTCGAGATCGAGGGCGGACTCGAGGTGATCGCCAGGCCCTCCGGCAAGATGCGTCGGGGTCGCGGGATCAGGATCCTCAAAGGTGATCGAGTCGACGTCGACATCTCGGCCTACGACCCGAGCCGCGGAAGGATCGTTTGGCGATACAGGTGAGCCTCCCCTGAGGGCAGTCGTCTCGTTCGTCCGTCTGTCGAGACCGCACTTCTTGCTCGGCGCGGCGCTCCTCTACGCCGTGGGAGCCGTCTCACCGGGAGTGGTCATCTCGTGGGAGGCCTATTGGCTCGGCCAGGCGATGGTGACTGCAATTCAGCTCGTCACGCACTTCTCCAACGAGTTCTTCGATTTCGAGTCTGACCGTGTTTCGGAGCACAGGACGTGGTTGACGGGGGGGAGCGGCGTGCTCGTGGAGGGCAGGCTCGAAAAGGAGATCTCCCTCAGAGCCGCTGCGGTCAGCGCCGTGTTCGCGGCGGGGCTCGTGGTCGTCGTCTATCTCCTGGAGCCGGCGGCCGGGTTGATCGGCACGGTGGCGTTGCTCGCGGGCTGGTTCTACTCGGCCCCGCCCCTCCGTCTGGAGGCCTCCGGCCTCGGAGAGGTCGTGGCCACGGCCGTGGTGGCGGCAGGAGTGCCCGTGACGGCCGCGCTTCTCCAAGCGTCGGAGGTGCCTGTGACGCTGTGGTGGGCTGTCGCGAGCATGGCATGCCTCCAGTTCGCCATGCTCGTGGCGTTCTCGCTGCCTGACGTCGACACGGACAGACAGGCGGGGAAGCGCGTGCTGGCGGCGAGGCTCGGCGTCCGATCGGCCAGGGTGGTCCAGGCAGGAGCCGTCGCCGCGGGTCTCGCAGTGCTGGTCGGGGGCGTCGTGACGGGCGTGCTCGGAGCCCTCCTGCTACCGCTGCTGATCCCTTCGGCGGTGGCGGGCGCGGCGCAGCTGTGGGCTGCAGGCAGAGAGGCGGACCGTCTTCTGGTGACCTCCGCGGCCGCCACCCTGCTCCTGGCGGCAGGGGCGCTGCTGGCCTTGTTCCTGTCTGTCTAGGGTTGCCGGGCCATGGACGTATATGAGCTGACAGAGCGGTTCGTCGAGGACCTCGCACGCATCCAGCCGATGGAGGCGACTGAGGTGGGCATCACCTCCTACGACGACCGATGGGACAACCTCAGCTCCGAGGGCCACGCCGAGGTCAGGGCGCTGCTGGAGGGCTATCGGGAGCAGTTCGAGGACCTGGGTCAAGCCGGCGGCCGCTGGCCCGACCATGTGAGGGCGCTGGCCCTCGAGTATCTCGATAAGAGGCTCACCTGGTACGCCTCTGAGGAGAACGTCAGGGATCTCAACAGCGTGGCCTGCCCTGTTCAGGACTTCCGCAAGGTGTTCGACATCATGGACCTCGAGTCACGCCAAGGCTGGGACCGAGTGATCACGAGACTCGAGAGCCTGCCCACGGCCATCAGGCTCTACATCGAGTCCCTCGAGGAAGGAAGAGCCCGCGGGCTCACCGCGGCCAGGCGTCAGGTGATCGCCGTCTCGGAGGAGGCATCCGTGTGTGCTGGCTCCTCGTCGCCCTTCGGCTCGCTGCAGGCGACCTTGGCTGCATCACCGGCCTCAGACGAGGAGCTGACCAAGAGGCTTGGCTCTGCGATCGAGGGAGCCCAGCTCGCCTTCTGGGAGCTCGGAGCCTACCTCGAAGGCACCTACCTCCCAGATGCCTCCGAAGCGGACGGTGTGGGCAGGGAACGGTACGCCGTTGCCGCCTATCACTTCGTGGGTTCGCACGTCGACCTCGACGAGACATACGCGTGGGGCTGGGAGCAGATCGCAGAGCTCAGTGAGGAGATCACAGAGGCTGCCGCCCAGATCGACGCCACCAAGACTGTGCCCGAGGTCATGGAGCTCCTGAAGACCGATCCTGCGAGGTCGGCGCAGAGCCCGGACGAGTTCCTGGCGATCATGCAGGCTCGACAGGACGAGGCGATGGAGGCTCTGGCGGGAACCCATTTCGACATCCCGGAGGAGATCCGCAAGGTGAGGGTCAGCCTCGCTCCGAAGGGAGGCGCCCTGGGCGCTTACTACGTGTCACCGACGGAGGACTTCGTGAGGCCAGGCTCGATCTGGTACTCGGTGGGAGATCAGGAGGTGTTCCCTCTGTACGACGAGATCTCCACCGCATACCACGAGGGCTTCCCGGGCCACCATCTCCAGGCGGGCTACCTGCTGACCTTGGCCAAACAGGTCGGAAGGCTGGCCGCAACCTACGCCTGGTGGTCGGGATCGGGCGAGGGGTGGGCACTGTATGCAGAGCGGCTGATGGGCGAGCTGGGCTTCTTCGAGAGACCCGACTACGTGCTCGGCATGCGGATGAGCCAGATCTTTCGTGCCTGCCGGGTGGTGATCGATATTGGCTCGCACGTTGGACTCGCCATTCCCTCACAGAGCCCCGTGCGACCCGGCACGTCCTGGGGCTTCGATGCGGGCGTCGAGATGCTCGAGGAAGTCGCCCACATTCCTGGGCCCGTCGCCCGCTCTGAGATGACCCGGTATCTGGGCTGGCCTGGACAGGCGATCGCCTACAAGGTGGGTGAACGGGCCATCCTCGACCTGCGGGAGGAGGAGCGCCTTGCGAAGGGGGCAGCCTTCGACCTCAAGGACTTCCACACGCGTGTCCTGAGCGCAGGGGCCGTCGGCCTCGACCTCCTCAGGTCCTTCGTGGAGAGCTAGCCGCAGGCCTCGGAGAGGACAGGATACGGGTTGATCGGGTCGTTGTAGACGGGGTGAATCTCGAAGTGGAGATGGGGAGACGAGCCCCGAGCGTTGCCTGTGGTCCCGACATGGCCGACCACAGTGCCCGCCGCGACCCTGCCGTCACTGCCGAAGCGCGACATGTGGCTTCCGATGTACAGGACGCCGTCGTCTCCGTTGAGCCAGAACTGAAGCCCGCCGATCGTGCCGTCCACGTGCTCGACGACGCCTGGTACGGGCGCAATGACAGGAGTTCCCTCGGGCGCGTAGAGGTCGTTGCCCTCGTGGAACCGGCCGCCGTTCCGTGGGAAGCCCCAGTCGTTCATGAAGGTTGCGCCTGGGACAGGGCAGTGCCAGCCGGTGCCTGGGATCTGGAGCATCTGGTCGATGTAGACGAGGTCGACGTCCGTGATGCCGTTGGCTTCTGCGAGAGCGGCCACGGTCGTGCCGTGCGCTCTGGCGATCCTCGCCAGGTTGTCGCCTGGCCTCACTCGGTACGTACCGTTCTCCGCCACCGCAGGCTCGAAGTCTGGCGGCTCGCCGTTGATGAGCAGGCGGTTGCCTGGGTAGATGAGGTTGGGATTCGGAAACCCGTTGATGTCCGCGATCTCCTGAGCGGTCGTGCCGTAGGTCTTGGCGATCTCGGAGAGCGTCTCGCCTGACTGAACGACGTGGTAGATGGCCTGACCCTCCGACTGGGGGATGACCAGCACCTGACCCACGATGATCAGGTCGGGGTCACGGATGTCGTTCGCCTCGATCAGGTCGTGTGTGGAGACGTCGTGCTCTTGGGCTATGTGCGAGACGGTGTCCCCCGGCTCGACCGTGTAGTCGATCGAAGCGAGCAGCAGCAGCATGGCGGTCGCCCCCAGGCTGACCGCGGCGCGAAGTGTGCGCGGCAGTGGCACTCGACCCACAGCAGGGCCATCGGCAGCCTCGGTGGGTCGCTTGAGTCCGCTGGATGGCCGTCAGCTGCGGTCTGCGGCCTGCGCTATCCAGTCCTGGGCTCGTTCCTCCGACACCCCTGCCAGCTCGCTGAGGCGCAGAGGGCCTACGGCAGCCAGGTCAGAGAACGTCCTGACACCCCCTGCTCGCAGCTTCTCCGCATAGGCAGGGCCGACGCCCTTGATCTCCGTCAGATCGTCAGGTGGAGGCGGGACTCGGAAGGTGGGAGGCTCGGGCTCGCGGCCCACCGTCAGGGTCACCAACCTGTCGCGCATGAGCCAGACGGCGGCGCCGATCGCGGCTAGCACCCCAAACGCTTTCACGACTCGCTTCACGCGCACGACCCCCAGTGGCCCCAGCCGCCGTGGTAGGCGAGCCAGGCTCCTACGGCAATGTTCGCTTCAGGATCGTACACGTCCGCCCCAGGCCAGCCCGCTGCTTCGGCCCGAGACTCCCAGTACGCGAACAGGTGCTGGAAGAGCCCGCCTGCGCCCGTGACCGTGTTGGTGGCGTCGGGGTCACCGCCGCTCTCGCAGTCGATGACGCTGAGGGCGTGGTCGACGTCCCCTGCGTCGAAGTACTGCTCAACGAGGCCACGCCACCGCTCGACGGCAGCAGGGAACGAGTCAGGGAAGGTCGTCGTCTCCTCCTCGGTCGTCTCGGGGGCGTGGGTCGTGGTGGTCGTGGTGGCGTGGGTGTGCGTGGTACTGGTGGCGCGAGTGGTGGTCGTGGTGGCGTGGGTGTGGGTCGTGGTGGTCGAAGGCGGAGCAGGCTCCGTCGTGGTGCTGGTGGTGGTGTCGGCGGCGCTCGCCTCGAACGCGAGGAGGTATGGGATCTGCTCTTCGTCCGTCTGAGGGACGGCTCCCAGCTGGAGTCCTGAGGACAGGGCCATGGCCGCCACCCGACCCGAGATCGAGCCCCATTCCGAGCCCACCACCACCGTCGTGGATGACGCGACTGCTTCGCCGTTCTGCTCCCCACCGGAGGGGGAGAACGCTGCGAACCCCACGATCGCCAAAGACGCCACGACCACCCATATGAGAAAGGCCGCGACGCGCAACAAACGCATGCAGAAAGCTCTCGGTTGCTACTCGTACGCCAGCGCAGCCCGGTAGCGGGCAGAAGGTCAGGCTATGGGACCGGGCCGTCGCGATCAAGCCGCTTCCTGGCAGAAAATGGGAGGAAATGCGGGGCGGGGCGGCCGGGTACCATCGTTGGCCCATGAAGTTCGACTACTTCCTCCCTCCGATGGGGCTCGAGTTCGTGGGCGATGCCGCCAGGCGAGCGGAGGGGCTCGGCTTCGACGGCCTGTTCACGGCGGACACCTCGCACGACCCTTTCCTGCCGCTCGTCGTGGCCGCCGCTCATTCGGAGCGGCTGAGTCTCGGAACGGGGATCGCCGTGGCCCTGGCCCGCTCGCCCATGACGGTGGCTCAGACGGCGTGGGATCTAGCCTCGGCGAGCAGGGGGAGGCTCATCCTGGGGTTGGGCACCCAGATCAAGGCCCACATCACGAGACGGTTCAGCATGCCGTGGTCGTCGCCTGCCGCAAGGCTGAGGGAGTACATCGCAGCCCTGAGGGCGATCTGGGACACGTGGCAGAACGGGGCCCCCCTCCGGTTCGAGGGCGAGTTCTACCGCTTCACGCTGATGACGCCGTTCTTCGATCCTGGTCCGATCAGGTACCCGGACATCCCTGTCTTCATCTCAGGGGTCAATCCGCTGATGCTTCGACTGGCGGGAGAGACCTGCCAGGGCGTCCACGTGCATCCCTTCCACACGATTCCTTACCTCAGGGAGGTCCTGGTGCCAGAGGTGGCGGAGGGCGCCAGGCAGGCGGGCCGCTCCGCAGAGGACATCGCGCTGGCAGCCCCCGTCTTCGTGGTCACGGGCGGGGACGATGCCGAGAAGGCGACGAGCGAGCGGTTCGTCCGTCAGCAGATCGCCTTCTATGCGTCGACGCGCTCGTACAGGGTCGTGCTCGACACCCACGGCTGGGATTTCGGACCTCGGCTGACCGCCATGTCGAAACGGGGGGAGTGGGCGGAGATGGCGAGTGTGATCACGGACGATGTGCTGAACGAGGTCGCGGTGGCGGCATCTCTCCCTGAGGTGCCCCGGGCGATCAGGGATCGGTACGACGGTCTCGTGTCCAGGGTGTCCGTCTACGAGAACCCAGGCTTCGCCTCACTGGACGATGCAGGCTGGAAGGCCCTCGTGGCGGGCGTGTCGGGGTCATGACCCGAGCGGCTTCGGCGGCGCTCGTCCTGGTCGTGGCAGGCTGCTCCGCGATCGGAACCGAGCCAGGGCTCCCGACCGATACACAGCCGCCTCCTGTGCTCTGGTTCGAGTCTGCCGTCGCGGAGCCCCCGAAAGGGGCAGTGGCAGTCGAGACGGAGCTCGAGATCTCCGCTTCGCCGTTCCTGGAGCTCGGATTCGCCGGGGACACGTCGTTCACGCACGGCCTGGCCGCCAGAGATCCGTTCGGCGACGTCGTGGAGCTGCTGCGGGTTCCTGATCTGACGCTGGTCAATCTCGAGACCACCATCGGGGAGTCATCCATCGGCACGCCACTCGACAAGGAGTTCGTGTTCCGGTCACCTCCTGAGAGCGTGGCGCTGCTCTCCGGGGGAGGGGTGGACGGCGTCGCTCTCGCCAACAATCATTCGCTCGACTACGGCAGGGAGGCCCTCTCGAGGACCCTCGAGCTCTTGGACCAGGGCGGTGTCGGGAGGTCGGGCGCAGGCAGGACGGCGGCAGAGGCGTACGCCCCGATGGTGTTCGTCAGGGACGGTACGCGGGTGGCGGTCGTGAGCTTCTCGCGGATCCTTCCAGGAACCTGGGCGGCGCTGGCTGACCGCTCGGGAATCGCAAGCGCCTACGAGATGGAGGAGACGGTGTCCTCGATCAGGACAGCCTCCGGGGTCGCAGACGCGGTCGTGGTCATGGTCCACTGGGGTGTCGAGCTCGACGTCTGCCCGCAGCGGTACCAGCGGGAGCTCGCCACGGCGTGGATCGACGCAGGCGCAGACCTGGTGGTCGGCAGTCACCCCCACGTCTTGCAGGGCGTCGAGAGGATCGGAGACGGCTGGGTCGTCTACTCGACAGGCAACTTCGTCTTTCCCTCTGCCAGACAGGCCAGCGCTGAGACAGCTCTGTTCCGGTTCACGTTCCACGACGGGACGATCAGCTTGGCGGTCGATCCGCTGCGGATCTCGGGCGGGAGACCTCATCCGGCAGGGGAGGGAATCGCATCACGGATCCTCGGCCTCCTGTCGGATCGCTCGTTCGGCTTCGAGTTCAACTCCTCGGGCCTGGCGATTCCCCTGGAGGGGCGGGGTCGCTGCTGACATCGAAGAAGGGAAGTGAGCCGCCCGCCACTCCTGCTGTGAGATGACCGACATCGTTGATGGCGACGACGCGAGGTCCTGGCAGCCGGATCACGCTGATCGAGCCATTGGCGAGCGGCCCGAACGGCCCCCGGAAGAAGTTCCGGTTCCCTGCCATGCCAGAGGCCCACGAGATGAGCGCGAGCGTGACGCCTGCGTGCCCGCCGACCGCCACCAGCTCGCCCATTGCACGCCGAGAGAGCTCCTCGAAGGCCGTGCGCGCCCTGACCGCCACGTCCGCCCATTGCTCGCCTCCGGGCCTCGGAACGTCCTCGCCTCCTCTGTAGCGCTCCCACAGGTCAGGCCAGCCGGCCGCGATCTCCTCCGGCAGCAGACCCGTCCACTCTCCGTTGGCGATCTCCCTGAAGCGGGGCTCGAGCTCGAGAGGAAGCCCGAGCCGCTCGGCAAGGGGGACCATCGTGTCGTAGGCACGCCTGAGATCGCTGGTCACGATCCTCGTGACGGGCTGGGAGGCGAGCCTGTCTGCAATCGCCTCCGCCTGTCGCCTGCCTTCGGAGGAGAGCGGCGTGTCGCTCTGGCCGATGAAGCGGTGCTCCTCGTTGCCCAAGGCCTCGCCGTGCCTGACCAGCAGGAATGTCGTCTCTGTCACATCAGGTCACCAGAGCCTGGGCCGTGTCCACCCGGGGATCGGCAGCAGCGGTCCTCAGCCCGTCAGCGCTCACGTCGATCATCGAGACAGGACCCCAGCCTGGCTGCATGGGCTGCTCGACGGTCACCGGGTGCCCGCGGGCCTTCAGCCCGTCGATCACCTGCGGGGGCATCGTGGCCTCGACATGCAGCGAGTCTGACGCATCCAGGGTCCAGCGCGGCGCCTCGAGGGCGTCGCTCGGTGCCGAACGCAGCCTGAAGAGCTGGGCGATCACTTGAATCAGCAGCTGAGGCTGTTGGTAGCCGCCCCTCGTGCCAAGCAGAAGCCGCAGCGTCCCTCCCTCCGTCCAGAGCGTAGGGGAGAGCGTATGTAGCGGGCGCTTGCCGGCCGCCAGCTCGTTCGGATGGCCCTCTCGGAGGTCGAAGCCTGCTCCCCTGTTGTGGAGCAGGAATCCTGCCTCGCCAGTCCCGATGCCGCCGCCCAGGCCCGTGAAGTTCGACTGGATGAGCGACACCCAGAGCCCTGCCGCGCCCGACACGCA
>CAZKJJ010000019.1:0-16297 GCA_964553055.1 uncultured Acidimicrobiia bacterium | reverse complement strand
TTTCATAGAGCTCTACACCTTCGCGGGTGAGCTGATCCTCGACCCTTTCATGGGAAGCGGGACTACTGCCGTCGCGGCATTGGCGTCCGGCCGCCACTTCGTTGGATACGAGATAGAACCCGACTACGTCGAAGCAGCCAGAGAGAGGCTCGCAGCGATGTCTGAGAGCGCCTGAGAGCCCTTCCGACGTATGGTTGCGGGATGAGGATCCCGTCGCTGCGATTCCATGGAGTAGGCGACCTCAGGGACGAGGCGCTCGAGCTTCCAGACCTGGCGGCAGATGAGGTCCTGATTCGGGTCCAGGCGTGTGGCGTGTGCGGGTCCGACTACCACTTTCTGGACGGATCGGCCAGAACGGGTGTGCTGCCCGTCACGCTCGGACACGAAGTGGCAGGCGAGGTCGCCGCCTCACAGGACCCCAGATGGGAACAGGGCTCGCCCGTGGCAGTGCTCGCAGGCATCTCCTGTGGAACGTGCCGGATGTGCGAGGCAGATCGAGAGGAGCTCTGTGAGAGGCTCCGCATGACGGGCATCGACTTCGACGGCGGCCTCGCCACCCACATGATCGTCCCCGGCTCGGCACTGCTTCGAGCTCCCGAGTCGATCTCTCCCGACGTGGCCGCCATCGCGGTGGACGCAGGCGCCACCGCGTACCACGCCACGGTGTGCAGGGCGGGCGTCAGGAGCGGTGACACAGTCCTCGTCATCGGTGCAGGCGGGCTCGGCTCGTTCGCGCTGCAGTTGGCCAAGCAGCGAGGAGCCGCGCCTGTGATCGTTGCGGACCGCGACGAGAACGCACTCGAAAGGGCGCGTGACCTGGGCGCTGACGAGGTGATCCTGGCAGAGGAAGGTGTGTCGGTCGGCAGGGAGGCCAAGCTCCTCACGAGTGGCGGCGTCGACGTCGCGCTCGAATTCGTGGGCAGGGCATCCACCGTCGATGCGGCGGTGAAGGCACTGCGACCAGGCAGCGCGGCAACCGTGGCCGGTATCGGCAGGGAGCAGCTCGTCACGCTGCCTCCTGTGCTCTGGGCAACCAACGAGTACGCCCTCGTCGGCTCCTTCGGTAGCCACAGGCGCGACGCAGAGCGTGTGCTCGAGATGCTGGCTGAAGGGACGCTGCGAGAGCCGGTCACGGAGCCGGTGTCGTACGAGGAGGCCCGTGAGCGCATCCTGTCCGCGGCGGCCGGCAGTCCTCCTCCTGCAGGCCGCCTCGTCGTCAGGATGAGCGGAGCGGATCCGCATCACGAACCTGACCACACCCAGACCTCGCTCAGGCGCGAGTAGTAGCCGCCTGACGCTGCAAGCTCGTCGGGTCTGCCTTGCTCGACGATCCGTCCGTCATCGACCACGATGATCCTGTCTGCCCGCTCTGCCGTCTGGAGCCGGTGCGCGATGACAACAGCGGTGCGTCCCGTCAGCAACACGCGCAACGCCTGCTCTACCCTCATCTCGGTTCCCGGATCCAGGCTGGCGGTTGCCTCGTCGAGCACGACCACCGACGGGTCCGCTGCCATCGCTCTGGCCAACGAGACGAGCTGCCGCTCACCAACCGAGAGCCTGCTGCCGCGCTCACGCACATTCGTGTCGAGGCGCTCCGGGAGGCCCCGCACCCAACCCGCGATGCCGATGCGATCGCAGACCTGCCAGAGCTCATCGTCTGAGAGGTCCCCTCTGGCATACCGAAGGTTGTCGCGGAGCGACCCGCTGAACAGGAATCCTTCCTGAGGAACGAGGGCGATCTCCCTTCGGAGGCTGGCCATGCTGATGTCACGGAGATCGACGCCATCGATCGTCACCGCACCGGCAACAGGGTCGTAGAACCGAACTGCCAGCTTGGCAAGCGTGCTCTTGCCAGCGCCTGTCTCCCCGACCAGCGCCACGCGCTCCCCCGCAGCGACCTCGAGGTCGATGCCGCGCAGCACCGGAATCCCCTCGTCGTAGCTGAAGTCGACCCCCCGGAACCGCAGCGCGCCGCGCGGTCCGGTGAGGTCGACGGCCGTTGCCCGCTCGCTGACGGCAGGCCGCTCGTCCAGGATCTCGAACAACTTCGAGAGGGCAGCCAAAGCCGCCTGCTGGAGGTTGTACACGTTCGACAGCTGCACGATCGGGTCGAAGAACCACGCCAGGTACAGGAGGAAGGCCACGAGTGTCCCGAAGGACATCGAGCCCCCAAGGACGGCGGAGCCCCCCACGAGCAAGACCGCTGCCGTCCCGATCGTCGCCAGGAAGTCGACCGCGGGGAAGTAAAAGGAGATCGCCCGAGCCGCTTGCAGGTTCGCTTCGTAGTAGTCCTGGTTCACTCTGCTGAACGTTCCGAGCTGAGCCTCCTCCTGCGTGTAGGCCTGAACGACTCTCACGCCGGTGATGCCCTCTTGCAGGGTCCCCAACACCCTCCCGATCTGCTCCCTGATCGCTTGGTAGGCCCGATCCGCGTAGACGCGAAAGACCACGGAGATGCCAAGCAGAATCGGGAGCAGGGAGAGCACGACGAGCGCCAGGGTCGTGTCGACGAAGAACATCGCAACGACGACCCCCGTCACGGTCAGGAGGTTGGTGACGACGGTGACCGCGCCCTCGTTCGCGTACTCGGTCAGCGCCTCGATGTCCGATGTCATCCTGGAGACGAGCACTCCGGTCTTCGACCGTGCGAAGTAGTCGACGTCGAGGCTCATGAGGTGGCGGAACACCCTGACGCGCAGGCTCGCCAAGTACCGCTCACCGACCCACCCGACCAAGTACAAGGACACTCGCTGCGTTGCGTACTGGACACCGAACAGCATGAGATACAGAAGCGCCGCCCTGGTCACGATCGAAGCGTCCCCTGCCTGGATGCCGTCGTCGATCCCTGCCCGTACCACGAGCGGCCCCGCCAGCCTGGCCAAGGTGGCTACGACCGTGGCGGCCAGGCCCCCCAGCGCAGGCCACAACAGGTCACTCCCGAAGCCCGCCGCCCTGCGGAGCAAGGCAAGAGGGCGCTCGATCCTGTGCTCAGCACCACCAAAGCGGGCGTACATCATCCTGGCGTCTCCGTGATGCCCTCCTCCGCCAACACCTCTGCATACCGGGCGTTGGTGCGCAACAAGGCCTCGTGAGGCGCGAAGCCTGCGACCTTGCCCTCGTCGATGAACACGACCCGGTCGGCGAGCTGCAGCGTGGCGGGCCGATGGGCGATGATGACGGTGGTCCTTCCTTCCATCACCTCCTCGAGGGATGCTCTGATCTCCTGCTCGGTCAGAGCGTCCACCGAGGACGTGGCGTCGTCCAGGATCAGGATGCGAGGGTCACGCAGGACCGCTCTGGCCAGCGCAATCCTCTGTCGTTGACCTCCTGAGAGGCTGTAGCCGCGCTCCCCCACGATCGTGTCGTACTCGTCAGGCAGGTTGCTGATGAACCCGTGGGCCTTCGTGAGCCTGGCAGCCAGCCTGATTTGATCGAGCGTCGCGTCCTGTGTCCCGAACGCGATGTTGTCCGCTATCGATGCCGAGAACAGGAAGGTGTCCTGGAATACGATTGCCACCTCTCTCCGTAGCTCGTCGACCCGCACCGCACGAACGTCTCGTCCATCGAGGAGCACCGCTCCCCCGGTGACGTCGTAGAAGCGGGGTATGAGATAGGCGAGTGTCGACTTCCCAGAGCCTGTCGCCCCGACGACTGCCACGGAGGTTCCCCCTGGAATGACGAGGTCCACACCTCCGAGGACGGGTGGTCCCGAGGGATAGGAGAAGGAGACACCGGAGAACCTGATCTCACCAGAGCCTTCCGGCAGGTCCTTCGGTCGGTCTGGGTCAGCGATCTCGGGATCAGTCGCGAGCAGGTCCATGACCCGGACCGCGGCCGCAGAGGCCCTGGGAAGCTGGGCGAAGAACCAGCCCGTGATCCTCAGTGGGAACACGAGCACCTGCATGAACTGGGTGAACGCAACGAAGTCACCCAGGGTCATCGCACCTTCGATGACCCTGACGCCTCCGAGCCACAGGATGACGATCGTGGCCAGGGTCGGTATGAGAGCAAACAGGGGCACGTAGCGCGAGCTGTGACCGAGCAGCCGCACGGCCGTGTCCAAGATGCGGTCGGCGCTGCCGGAGACGCGATCAACCTCGCGCTCCTCCTGTCCGTAGGCCTTGACCACCCGGACCCCGGCTACGGCTTCCTCGACCACGCTCGTGACGTCGGCGAGGCGTTGCTGAAGGTCGGTCGAGAGCCTGATCGTTCTCCGCGAGTAGCGGTTGGCGAGCACCAGCATCACCGGTATCGAAAGCGACGCGAGGACGCCGAGGAGAGGATCGAGCGCCACCATCACAATGCCGATGACAACGAACAGCCCAACGTTGGCGATCGTGATCGGCAGCATCGCGAAGATCAATCGCACGGGTCTGAGGTCCGTCGATGCCCTTGCCATGACCTCACCTGCCGGGACCTCGTCGTGGAATCGGAACGCGAGACGCTGGATGTGCTCGAACATCCGGTTCCGCAAGTCTGTCTCAGCCCGGTAGGAGAGGGCGAAGGCGAAGTAGCGACGGCCCGCTATCCCGAGAGCACGCATCAGTCCTGCGCCTACCAACGCCACGACGAGCGGGAACAGAAGCGACTCGTCCCCCCCTTCGATCGCATCGTCGATCACCACCTTGGTCAGGAGTGGGACCGCCACGACGAAGACCATCCATACCAGCGCGCTGGCAATGCTCAGCGCGGCCCAGCGCGGGTAGCTGAACGTGGTGCTGGCCAGCAGCCGGAGGCCCCGCCTGATCACGGGGTCCCTGAGTCCTGACGGGGGAGGGCGAACCACTGCCGTCATGGCGAGTTCAAGGCCCTGCCCTTCCGGATCTCGCCGCCCACGTAGGCAGCCGCGATGATGACGAGAGCGCCGAGATAGAGCCAGATCAGCAGGACTCCCAACGTCGCGACAGCGCCGACGAGGCCCCCTACCCCTCCTGTGAGCGAGAGGAACCACGTGAAGCCCCAGCTGATGGCGAGGGCACCTGCGGTACCCAGGAGAGCGCAGAGCCAAACCCCTGGAAGAGGCCGGGGCGGTCCGAAGTGGTAGACCGCCGCCAGATACGTCAGGAGGGCGCCACCGACCAGGGGCACGCTTCCAAGCGACGTGACCGTCTCGAGCCCCGAAAAGGAGATCATCTCGCCCAGGTCGTCTGCGAGGGCCGTGCCGATGAGGATCACGCCCAGAGCCAACAGGAAAGCGGCGGCTCCGACCACGGTGAGGGCGATGCCGACGAGCCTGCGCTGCCAGAAGCTCCGTGTATCCGTTACCTGCTCGCTCAGCGTGAGCGCCCGCACGATGGCGACCGTGGCGCGCGACCCGCTGTAGAGGGCGACGATCAGGCTCACCACGATCACCACCCCCTCCGACCCCGCCAGCACCTCTGCCGTGTTGTCGAGCACGGACGTGATGAGGTCGATCACCTCGGGAGGCGCGATCCCCGTGAGGGCGTCGACGATCTCGCCACGGATCGCGGCATCGCTTCCTATCAGGGCAGTCACCGACAGGAACACGAGTGCGAGCGGGGTGAGGGCGAAGAACACGTTGAAGGCAACCGCGGCCGCCAGAAGAGAAGGACCGCTCGCTTGGAAGCGGGCCCATGCTCTCACGAAGGGCGCGTTGCGCCAGCGTTGCGAGAAGGCAACTCCCATGTCAGCAAGGGTAGGTCTGATTCCTCGGCCAGCAGAGGAGTCTCATCCTGCGGCGGAGCCTCCCAGATGCAGATCCAAGAAGTCGGCGAGTGCCGTGTATGCGACCCTTCGGTTGGCGAGCTTGACGATGCCGTGGCCCTCGTCATCGAAGACGAGGAGCTCGACGGTCCTGTCGAGCGCCCTGAGCGACGCGACGATCTGCTGCGCCTCCGACAAAGGGACCCTTGGGTCGTTGGCACCGTGGATGACGAGAAGAGGTGCCTGGATCTTGCCGACGCGGTGGATAGGGCTCAGCTCCTCCAGGAGCCCTCGCTGGTTCTCGAGACTTCCGTACTCCGCCTCGCGGAGGGCTCTGCGATAGTCGCCGGTGTTCTCCAGGAACGTCACGAGATTGGCGATCCCGACGATGTCGACTCCCGCTTCCCAGACATCGGGGAACTCGGTGAGCGCGCACAGCACCAGGTAGCCGCCGTAGGAGCCGCCCATGATCGCCATACGGCTGCCGTCCAGGGCGCCGTTCGACCTGATCCACCCTGCGACCTCGCCGAGGTCGGCCACAGCGCCCGGTCGCTTGTCGCCATCGTCGAGTCGCAGGAACGCGCGGCCGTAGCCTGCTGAGCCGCGGACGTTGGGAGCAACGATCGCGTAGCCCCTCGAGAGCAGGTACTGATAGATCGGGTTGAAGGACGGGAGCTCCTGCGCCTCAGGACCCCCATGCACCGAGACTACGACGGGTGGCGTCGTCTCGAGAGGCGGAACATAGACCCACATGGGGATGGAGAGGCCGTCGTGCGAGGTGATGCGGACGAGTTCGGGCGCCCTGAAGGACTCGCTGCTCATACCCGCGGTCGACGAGCGGGTCACCCTGCTGATATCAGCCGTCTTCGAGTCAACGACCCATACATCGGAATTGTGGGCGGCTCCGCTGATGGTCAGCAACAGCCGGTCGCCCGAAGGGGAGAACACAGGATCGGTTGCGATCCCCAACGGCAGCGCCACCTCAGCGGTGAGCTCGAGGGTGAGCGGGTTGAAGAGGTGGAGCCTGCTCGAGCCGTCCTCGTTGACGATGAGAGCTCCATGGCCACCTCTCACTGCCATCGCCTCCACGTCCCATCCGGCTGGCCCGAACCGGGTGGCGATGCCGGTGCCGAGGTCGAGACGGTAGGCCTGGACGTAGTCACCGTCGTGATCGCTCTTGAGGAAGGCCTGCCGCCCTGACTCGTCGAAGGCCACCGCCATGTTCCTGGCCTCCTCTTCCCAGTCGGTGAGGACGTCGGCCGATCCTGATTCGAGATCGATGAGGAGAGCGTCCGTGTCCATGATCGACCTGACGGCAGTGGCGAGGCAGGAAGCTCCGTCTGGCGAGATCCTTCCTGGCACGATCCATCCCTCCAGCTCAGTGACCAGCTGAGGCTCCCCCCCTCGCAGGTCCGCTCTGTAGAGATCGAAGTCGACACCATTGCGCCTGTTGGAGCAGAACGTGAACCATGCTCCGTCTGGCGAGAAGTCGCCGAACCGATGAATGGCCTCGTCGTTGCGTACGAGGTCGCGCTCCCCCGTCCCATCAACGCCGACGGCGTGCAGTTGCATGCGCTCGTTGCCGCCGTCGTCCCGCTCGAACACCAGCAGCGAGGGGTCGGATGGGGAAGCGAAGACGCGTCCCACCCGATCCTCCCCGAACGTGACCTGATCTGGCCATCCGCCGGACGCGTCCATCGACCACGCCTGCGGGATACCTGTGATGTTGCTGATGAAGGCCACCCTCTCGCCGTCAGCTGTGAACACACCCTGGAGGGCGGACCTGATGTTGAGATACCGCTTGATGTCCGAAACCACGAACGTCAAGGGTAGATCCGGTCCGGAACGCTCAACGTCGTCTGCGAGCGAAGAACCGAAGTCGATGAACCTCGTGGGCGTCGACGGCGATGACGAACGAATAGCTGCCGGGACGGGGCAGCGGAACATTGTTGAACGTGAACGCCCTGACGATGCCGAGGTCACTGCCTTCAGGAAGCCCCCGTGGCTGTTGTGTGACGAACTCGTGGCGCAGCTTCTTGCCTGCCAGGATGCTCCCCCCGTCCTCGTCCTCGAGGTCGATCGACAGGGAGAGCGTGGATCCCGCAGCCGCCCAGGGAACGCGGAGCCGCAGTGCGATTCCCAAAGAGTGGTGGTGAGCCGGAAACGAGGAGACGAACAGCGTGTCCCAGCCTCCACCGAGGATGAAGAGCTTGCCCGCTACCGCCTGCACAGCATCGGCCAGGATCGCGAACTCCACGGTCGGTCTGGTCTGGAACGGGTTCTGGACTCCCACGAGCCTGACTCTAGGGCGGCCAACTTCCGGTCAATCTCAGGCCCCTATGCGGGTTCTGAGATTGACACGAAAATCGCTAATCAGCCGGAGGCTCCTGCCGCAGCCTCTTGGTCTCGCTTCTCTTTCGCTTCGCGGCGAGCCTCCGCTCCCTGGAGGCCCTCGTCGGCTTGGTGGCTCGGCGCGGCTCCGGGCGTTCGAGGGCTTCCGCCAGCAACGCCGCAAGACGCCTGCGGGCAATCCGCCTGTTCCGCGCCTGGGACCTGGTCTCGTCGACGCTGACACTCACCACGCCTTCCCGCATTCTGCTGCCGAGACCCTCCGCGAGGACCTCGAACACCTCAGGAGGCACGGCTGAGCGCAGATCGACCACGAGCTCCGCCCGTGTGGCCGATCGGTTGCGATGCTGGCCACCTGGGCCGCCTGAGGGCGTGAACCGCCATTCCAGCTTCTCGCCTGCGATCACCACGTCACTGGTGATCTCCAGGTCTTCGCTCATCGGGTATCCCAGAGCTCCTCGGGAGCGCACAGGGCTTCAGGCTCTCCTGATCCCGGTAACAACGCCGAGATCACATCATCCCGGGTTTGGAGGCCTCCGCGATGTGCCAGGTCAGTCGGTTCTCGACCCTCGTCACTCCGTCCAGTCTCCTCACCAGCTCCTCGAGGAGGCGAACGTCAGACTGGCTCTCCATCTCCCCGCGCAGCGTCACCACCCCTTCGGAGACGTCCACGTCGATCGAGGCCGGGTCGATGAAGAGGACCCTCCGGACGACATCCTCCCTGATCTCATCCTCGATCACCTCGTCTGGCCTCGTGAACGCAGCAACGACGTCTGCTCGCGAGATGATCCCCATCAGCTTGCCCTCGGTGTCCACGACGGGGAGCCGCTTGACGCCCTTCGAGGCCATCAGCCTGGCCGCCTCCGCCAGCGTGACATCGGGCAACACGACGACAGGGTTGCGTGTCATCGATTCGCCAACGGTGAGCGGCTCGGGAGGCTGCCTGCGCTCGAAGAGAGCTCCCAGCAGGCTGGTCCCGCCTGCCTCCCTGTTGGCCTCGTGGCGTAGGAAGTCAGCCTCGGTGATGATCCCGATGAGCATTCCCTCCTCGTCCAAGACAGGCAGCCCACTCACCCTGGCCTGGACCATCTTGGACGCCGCATGCTTCAGACTCTCGTCAGGCGTTGTGGTGACAACACCTTCGCTCATGACGTCGAGGACTCTCAAGCTCCCTCCTCCGCTGTGCGCATCAACGTAGTCGATCCACCAGGACCTCAGACCTCTTCCCACTCCTCAGGTGGGTACAGCTGGTCCCGCTGGGCGGCCAGCCGGGCTGCATAGGCGGCCGCTTCGCTCCGCCTGCTCATCTCGAGCTTGGCGAGCACATTCGAGACGTAGTTCTTCACGGTCTTCTCGGCGAGATAGAGCTCCTCTGCGATCTCGCGGTTGGTGAGGCCTCTGGCGATGCCGTCGAGGATCTTCTTCTCCTGAGGTGACAGACGCTTCAGGAGAGGATCGGACGTGTCCTCGCCGCGCAGCTTGCTGAACAGCTTCTCGGTCATCTCTCCGTCGAGGAGCGACTCGCCCGCGCCGACCTTCCTGATGCTGTCGATGAGGTCGTCAGAACGGATCCGCTTCAGGACGTACCCGGAAGCCCCTGCCAGGATCGCGGATACCAGCGCTTCTTCGTCGGCGTACGAGGTCAGCATCAACACCTTCGTCTCAGGGAAGCGGGACCGAATCTCACGGCAGGCCTCTATGCCTGTTCCGTCAGGCAGCCGAAGGTCCATGACGACGACGTCAGGGCTCTCGTAGCCCACCCTGCGGATCGCCTCGGAAGCCGTGCCCGCCTCGCCGACCACCTCGATGTCCCCCGAAGACTCGAGGAGCGCCTTCACCCCTTGACGGACCACCTCGTGGTCATCGACGAGCACGACACGCAAAGCCAACGCGATCTCCTCGGCACAGCACGGTAGCTACAGTCACATGAGAAATCACGGGTCCGACGGCCCGTCGCAGGCGGCCCAACGTCACAGAAGTGGGAGAAGCTCGACGAATCGGTACGATGCCGCATGTGATCGGATCCCTGAGCCCCGAGGATCTCACCGAGCTCATCGAGAGCGCGGCCGCGGTTGCCAGCCAGTCAGACCTCAGGGACGTCCTACAGACGACGGTCGAGCGGGGCATGCAGCTCACAGGGGCTCGCTATGGGGCACTCGGCGTCGTCGGCCACGATGGCACGCTCGTCGAGTTCCATCACGCGGGCCTCGATGACGATACGGTGGCGAACATCGGGCGCTATCCGGAGGGCGTCGGCATCCTCGGGCTGATCACCTCAGAGGGAAAGCCCGTACGCCTCGACCACATCAGCGACCATCCGGCGGCCTCCGGTTTCCCAGAGCACCATCCCCACATGCAGACGCTGCTGGGCGTCCCGATCCGTGTTGGGAATCGTATCTTCGGCAACCTCTACCTCACGGAGAAGCAAGGCGGTTTCACTGACGCCGACCAGGCGCTCACCGAGGCACTGGCGGTGATAGCCGCCTCGGCAGTCCAGAACGCCCGAGCCTCGGAGCATCAGCTCCGCGCTGCGCTCATCTCGGACAGGGCCCGCATCGCCAGGGATCTGCACGACGCCATCATCCAAGAGCTGTACGCGGTCGGCCTCTCGCTGCAGGGACTCGCAGGAGCAGTCCATGCAGAGGCCAAGGAACGGCTCGAGGCTGCTGTCGACCTCCTCGACGAGAGCATCGCCGCACTACGTCGCTTCATCTTCGACCTGCGGCCGCCCGTCTGGGCCCAACGGCAATTCGGACGTGAGATGAAGGACTTGGTCAATGAGATGTCGCTGTCGTACGGCTTTGGCATCGATCTGACACTCAGCGGGTCACACGACGGCGTTTCCGAGACGACGACCGAGACGGCGAGCCTGGTCGTGCGGGAGGTCCTCAGCAACGCGCTCAGGCACGCCATGGCGAGCCGGATCGACGTCGTCGTTCGGGAGGACGCCGAAGGGGTGAACATCGCCGTCGTGGACAACGGGGTCGGGTTCGACCCGAGCAGCGTCGACAGGGGCATGGGACTCGACAACATCCATCAGCTGGTACGGCAGCGAGGCGGCGAAGTGGAGATCGCGTCCGCGCCAGGATCCGGAACGAAGGTGAAGATCAGGCTGCCCCTGTGAGGTTGCTCAGAGCCTCCCTGGCCTGCTGCGCGGACCGAGGAACGACCCTGAGGAGCGCCCGGAGATCTCGGTGAGGCGAACCGCCACGATGACGGGCTCAGACATGGGAACGCCTGCTCCGAACGTCAACGGGCTGCCCATGACGTGTCGGTACTTGTCCAGCAGCAGCGCAACGGTGTCCGCTGAGCGGAGGCCATCCTCGACGACGTAGGCGTCCCCCCAGGCGATCGCGCTCGTCCACTCGCCTGAGGCTGCGTCGTAGCTCGTCACTTCGATGCATACCCGCGGGTGCTCGCCTATCGCGGCGAGCCTCTTCCCGGGACCGGTGCGAAAGATCAGCTCATCGCCTGCCATCACGTAGGAGACGGGACTGACGTACGGTTCGCCCTCTGACAAGACGGCGATGTGGGCGACCTCCTGGGTCTCGAGCAGCTGTCTGGCGTCCTCGGAGCTGAGAGGGTCCATCCCCTCAAGAGTACCGAGCTGCCGACCTCGGATGTCCGGCAGAAGCACTCAGGCGATAATGGGGCCGATGCAATACGTCTACGACTTCGAAGAGGCAGACGGGGCAAACAAGGATCTGTTCGGGGGCAAGGGCGCAGGCCTCGCCGAGATGGTCCGGTTGGGTGTGCCTGTCCCCCCAGGGTTCACCATCACGACGGCCGCGTCGAGAGCGTATCTCGAAGGGGAAGGAACGTTTCCGGAGGGGCTGTGGGAGCAGATCCTGGATGCCGTGGCACATCTCGAGTCCGAGACAGGCCGCGCCTTCGGAGGCACCCAGGCGGTTCCTCTGTTGGTGTCTGTCCGGTCCGGCGCAAAGTTCTCGATGCCGGGAATGATGGACACCGTCCTCAACCTCGGGTTCGGGCCAGGGACGGTCGAAGCCCTGACCGCTTGGGGCAGTGAAGCGTTCGCTCATGACGCTCACAGGCGGTTCGTCCAGACCTTCGGGAAGGTCGTGCTCAGGACGCCAGGCGACCTCTTCGAGAAGGTCTTGACCGACCTCAGGGCCAGGCGCGGCGTCCAGAACGATTCGGAGCTCTCAGCCCAGGAGCTGGCAGAAGCTACGCAGCGCTTCCGCGAGCTCGTTGTGGAGTCTTCAGGCTCTGAGATTCCTGCCGAGCCCCTCGATCAGCTCAGAGCCGCGGTGGAGGCGGTCTTCCAGTCGTGGAACAACCCCAGGGCTCAAACGTACAGGAAGCTCCACCGAATCCCTGACGATCTCGGCACGGCCTGCAACGTCCAGATGATGGTGTTCGGCGACCTCGGGGAGGACAGCGGAACGGGGGTCTCCTTCACGCGCGACCCGGCCACGGGAGCGCCGGATCCGTACGGCGACTACCTGCCAAACGCTCAGGGTGAGGACGTGGTCGCAGGCGTGAGGAACACGCTCACGCTCTCGGAGTTCGCAGAGCTCCATCCAGAGCGATGGAAGGAGCTGCAGGCGATCATGTCGAAACTCGAGTCGCATTTTCGCGACATGTGTGATCTCGAGTTCACCGTGGAGAAGGACACGCTGTGGATGCTCCAGACCCGGGTTGGTAAACGCACAGCCCATGCTGCAGTCAGGATCGCGACGTCGATGGTCGACGAAGGCCTCATCGACGAACGGGAGGCTGTGCTCAGGGTCGAGCCTTCTTCCCTCGATCAGCTGCTGCACCCGCGTCTGCCGGACGTGGTGCCTCTCGAGCCTCTGGCGATCGGCGTCGCTGCGTCCCCTGGCGCCGCCACGGGCGAGGTCGTGTTCGACGCAGACAGCGCTGCGGAAAGGGGATCGAGAGGCGAGGCGGTGATACTGGTCCGTCGAGAGACCAACCCTGACGACATCCACGGGTTGGCGGCCTGCAGCGGCGTGCTGACCAGCCATGGCGGGAAGACCTCTCATGCGGCGGTCGTGGCGCGTGGTATGGGAAAGCCGGCTGTCACAGGCGCAGCAGAGGTCGAGATCGACGAGGGCGCCAGGCGCTTCAAGGTGAACGGCGTGTCCGTCGACTAGGGCGATCAACTGACCATCGACGGGACCAGCGGAAGGATCTTCGCGGGAAGCATCGACCTGGTCGGAGCCGAGGTCACACCCGAGCTCGACCGGCTCCTCGCATGGGCGGATCGGTTCAAGAGGTTGGGCGTGAGGGCAAACGCGGACACACCCGAAGACGCCAGGAGAGCGCTGTCCTTCGGAGCGGAGGGGATCGGTTTGGCCAGGACCGAGCACATGTTCCTCGGGGCGAGGCTGCCGATCGTGCAGCGCATCATCTTGACCAGGGACAACCACGAGCGCAGGGCCGCTCTCGATGAGCTCCGTCAGCTGCAAACGGAGGACTTCGCCGGGATTCTGGAGGTCATGGACGGCCTGCCCGTCATCGTCCGATTGCTCGATCCCCCCCTCCACGAGTTCCTACCTGACCGCTGGATGCTCGAGCATCAACGCGATGAAGCGATCGCGGCCGGTGAGTCTGCAGACGAGATCGCCGGCCTCATGGCGGATGTGGCCCGCTGGGAGGAGGACAACCCGATGCTTGGCCTCAGGGGGGTCAGGCTCGGTCTCCTGATGCCGGAGCTCTACCGCATGCAGGTACAGGCCGGCCTGCACGCTGTCAGTAGGAGACTCGAGGCTGGGGCCAGCCCTCACCTGGAGCTCATGGTTCCGCTCGTATCCACAGACGAGGAGCTGAGGCTCACACGCCAGATGATCGAACGGGAGATCGCAGACCTGAAAGAGGAGACGGGCGAAGCGATCCCAGTCCTCGTGGGCACGATGATCGAGACCCCGAGGGCCGCCCTGACCTCGCGTGACGTTTCCCGTTGGGCCGACTTCCTCTCCTTCGGCACCAACGACCTCACCCAGATGACGTACGCCTTCAGCAGGGACGACGCCGAGCGAACGTTCCTCGGGGTCTACGTCGAGGACGGGATACTGCCCGAGAACCCCTTCGCCTCGATCGATCCTTTCGGCGTGGGCAGACTGGTCGAGATCGCGACCCGCGAGGGCAAGGAGGAGAAACCGGACCTGGAAGTCGGGATCTGTGGAGAGCACGGGGGGGATCCCATCTCGATCGCCTTCTTCGAGAAGGCAGGCGTCGACTACGTGTCCTGCAGCCCTCCTCGAATCCCCATCGCCAGGCTCGCAGCCGCTCACGCGGCCCTGGGCACGGAGGCAAGCACGACGACGGTCTGAGGGCGAATCAGATCAGCACGACGTAGAAGCCCACGTAGATGGCTAGCAGCACGAAGGCGCTGAGCAGATCGTGCACCCTGCGGCGACTCAGCAGCAGGACCACCAAAGTGACTGCCAACGCCGCTGCTATCGAGCCTCTGATGGCCAGCGACGACGTGATGGCCGTCGGTGCGATGAGGGGGCCCACGCCGATCGAGAGCGTCGAGTCCACGAAGCTCGAACCGAACGCATCCCCGACCGCCAGATCCCTCGCCCCTCTGCGAAGGGCGGTGACGTCGAAGACGAGCTCAGGCATCGAGGTCCCCACCGAGGCGATGAAGAAGGCAAGGAGGTACTCGGAGACCTCGAGCATCTCTGCGAGCTCGATGAAGGCACGCACCGAAGCGCCCGCCCCTATCGCTACCCCCAGCAGCCCGAGGAGGGTCGCCCCGGCGTGGTAGGTCTTCCTGCGCGTGGGGATCGTCAACACCGGCTGTGCCCCTGGTGGTAGTTGCCGCCAAACCACGAAGGATCCGGTCACCCATGCCAGCACCAGAACCGCGCCGTCCAACCTCGACAGCGAGCCGTCCTGGAAGAGGAGGATCCCCGCCAGAAGCGCAGCGATGGTGACCGCGCCTATCGAGGTGACGCGCCTCGCTCCCACCGTGAATCTCCCCGCCATGATGGGCAACAATCCGAGGACCAGGGTCACCTGTGTGGCAGCCGAGCCGACCGAGTCACCCACGTTCAGGTCACCATGGCCAGAGAGCGAAGCGATGATGGAGTTGGCGATCTCCGGCAAGTCGGTCCCCACCGCAATGAGCGTGATGCCGATCACGAACGGGGGGATCTTGGATCCTGCTGCCAGCGCCGAGGCATGGCCGACTGCCCGTCTGCTCGCCCATAGGGCGATCACGAGCCCGCCGATCAGAACGACAGTCCAGACCACCACCATCGCCCTCACGATGCCATGCCGGCGTTGCGTTCCCCTACCTGACCACTTAGAGTGGTCGAGAGAGCGCATTCCGTGAGGCAGGGTGGGAACAGCAGCGATCGAGCGCGAACGTCAGCGGCGGCGCAGGTTGCGACGGCTGGCCACCGTGCTCGGGGTCATGGCGACCTGGCTGTGGTGGAGGATCCTCACTGGTGAGGCGTTCCTGCCTTCGCTCCCCGACCTCCCTCCGGACGCGGTCTTCTGGCTTCCCGGTCTCCTGATCATCGGCCTCCTGGCCGCCGTGATCGTCGTGCCCATGCTGGCCAATGCCCGCTCACCACACGTCGTGTACCGGCCAGAGCAGATCGAGGTCTCGTTCTCGAACGCCAAGGGCATCGGCCCTGTGCTCAACGAGGTGCGGCACACCCTTCAGGTCCTCGTGGACTACCGCCGGTTCCGTGACGAGATGGGAGGAAGACCTCGGCGAGGCGTGCTCTTCGAGGGCCCTCCTGGTACGGGCAAGACCCACATCGCCAAAGCCATGGCCAAGGAGGCCGATGTCCCCTTCTACTTCGTCTCGTCAACCGCCTTTCAGAGCATGTGGTACGGAATGACGGCAAGGAGGATCAAGTCGTTCTTCAGGGCTCTGCGCAAGGCGGCGCGCACGGAGGGCGGGGCGATCGGCTTCGAGGAGATCGACGCCATCGCGATGGCGAGGTCGAGCCATTCGTTCGAGCCGACGCTTATCTCCCGGTTCGGCTCCATGGACACCGGGGGCATCGTGAACGAGCTCCTCATTCAGATGCAGAGCTTCGACGACCCGACCTGGAGGGAGCGGATCGCAGGTTGGTTCAAGGGGACCATCAACCGATATCTCACGCCTGCTCATCAGCTCCGTCTGAAGCAGCCTCCGTACGCCAACATCCTTCTGGTGGGGGCAACGAACAGAGCCTCTTCGCTCGACCCCGCCCTGCTGAGGCCCGGCCGGTTCGATCGGATCCTCCATTTCGGGTTGCCTGCTCGTCTGGCGCGACGGGAGCTGGTCGACTACTTCCTCGACAGAAAGGCTCAC
>CAZKJJ010000018.1:12283-16390 GCA_964553055.1 uncultured Acidimicrobiia bacterium | reverse complement strand
ACACCAGCACGAGAAGCATCATGACGGCCGTGATCACGCCGGCCCGCCGTGTCCGGGCACCCGCGCTTGCGTTGACCGCCGAGCGGGAGAAGCCGCCGGTCACCGGATAGCCGCCGAACAGGCCTGCGTGCGTAGGGATCTTCGACTCCTTGCTCGTTGAAGTCCACACCGTGTGCGGCACGTACTGGGTGACGTACGCGATGGCGGCGCCGACCCCACCCCGGTACTTGCCGAACCCACAGGTGTTGGGAAGCATCTTCTGGTAGAGGTGGAGCACGGGGAACTCATTCTCCGAATCCTCCACGTCGGGCTGCTTGCCCCACGGGCAGTGCGGGAAGCCCCCAACATCGACCCCATCCCGATCATGCCTCGCTGAGTATCCCCAGGCATTCAGGGGATAGGCCATGAAGTCGGTGATCCTCACGCCGTGCTGATTGACGCAGGAGATCATGGGAGCCGCGGCATTCGACGAGGCGAACGTGCAGACGATGTTCCTTTGGGCACTATCGAACATCATCTTTGAGAACGTGACCCCCAAGAGAGGGAAGACCGCCGAAGCCGCCAAAGGCGAGCACGAGATCGCCGCCTCCGTGTCTGGGTCCAGGATGGTCCCGTGTGGCACGACGAAATCCACGGGATCCAGCATTCCCGCCGAGATCGGAAAGTCGTGGAAGGGGAACGAGTACAGGTTCACCGCGCAGTGGGCTCGCGTTGAGGGCGCCAGAGCCTGGAAGCTTCCTTCATGCTCAGGCGACGTTCCTGAGAGATCGATCGTGATCCTGTCACCTTCCTTCACGAGGGCGACAGGAACACGGATGAGCCCGGGCTCGAAGCCAGTCGTGTCAAGGAAGACGACGTGCCGATAGGTGCCGTCGTTCCACTCACGAATCCGCGTCCGTGCCCCCTCGGCGGTCTCGTCGATCATCTTGCGGAAGAGCCCCTTGAGGAACCGAGGTCCTCGCTTCTTCGCGAGGGCCTCGACCCTCATCCGGATCCGATCCGCCCCGGAAACTCTGGCCTTGACGTCCGTGATCTGCATCCTCGGAGCGCGAGAGATGAAGTTCTCCATCATCCTGAGGAGGTCGTCTCGAAGCTGATAGTTATCCCCGATCTTGATCGGAGTGAGCTTCATTCCCTCGTCATGGCGGGACCGGGCCATCACGATTTCCCCGCCCGGCTCGCTCCCCCCGGTCTCGGCCTGGTGAGCGCCGTTCACCGACCACGCTATGAGCTCGCCGTCATGGAAGATCGGGACGATCGCGAACTGATCCGGGTTGTGGATACCTCCGTAGATGGCCTCGTTGCAGTAGAAGACGTCGCCAGGCCGAACCCCGACGCTCGGATTGTCCCTCCAGTACTTGAGAATGAACTTGATCGGGATCTGCCCTGTCACACAATGCAGGTATGTGCCCAGAATCGCCGTGGCCAGATCGCCGCGCGCCGTGTAGATGGCGGCCACTGAATCTCCGGAGTGCAGCATGCTGGAGATGCCCATCTTGGTCATGATGTCCTTGCCCTCCTGGGCAAAGATCGTGAGCATCTCGCTGTAGATCTCGTAGTCGCCCGGGCCCAGCTCCTCCACGGCCTCGAGCTCATCCTCGGCGGGGGGGAGAGGCTTGATACCCTCTCGAATGAGTTCCGTGTCAACGGCCAAACGAGTTCCTCCTCCTCCCGGCTCCCTTCCTCAAACTTGGGGCGCTTCCGCCGGGGCCAGCTTCGTCCCTTCTTGCTCAGGCTCGTCGGCAAACTCCATGATCCCGTCCATGTACTCGCCGATGCTCAGCTTCCATCCCGGCTCGACGACGACCGTCGTGTCCTCAGCTTCGACGATCGCCGGGCCTTCGATCACGTTCCCGGCCTTCAGGAGCTCCTGACGGAAGAGGGCAGTATCTACCCAGCCCGCACTCGGCCCCCAGTACGACGACCGGGACCCAATGCGGGCGGCCCCGGGGTCTGGAGTCTTCACCTCGTATTGGGGAAGCTGCTGCTTCGCCCACGGTACCCGACCGCGGATCACGAAGTTGTGAATCTCGATGCCAGCCTCGGGGTTCAAGCCGAGGGGGCTGTACGCCTCCGCATACTCGCGCTCGAAGGCTTCCCTGACCTTGACGATGTCCTCCTCGTTGTGAACCCGAAGGATGGGCGACGTGGCCCTTTTCACGTTCAGCTGACCCCCGAACTTCATATCGAGCTCCAGCGCGTACTCGATCTGACCCTCCGCGTAGCCCTCGCCGACGAAGTCCCTCCTGGCCACATCCTCCAAGGCCTCGACCGTCTGGTTGAAGGCCTCATAGTCCGTGGTGTACTCGTGGGTCGCCGGATCCAAGAGGTTGATCCGGCGAGAGCGCTCGTACAGATGGACGATGTCCATCGTCGAGGATCCGAACGCGCAGAAGGTGGGGGCGAAGGGAAAGATGACGACCTTGTTCATCTCGGCCGACCGAGCGTAGCCGCAACAATGCGTCGGGCCTGCACCTCCAAAGGCGAAGAGGATGAACTCGCGGGGATCGAAGCCCTTGAGCACGGTCTCCCGCCAGATGGCTTGCCCCATGTTTCCATCCACGATGCGACGCATCATGTAGGCAGCATCTTCCACCGTCATACCAAGCGGCTTGGCGATTCTCTCTCCGACGGCCGCCTCTGCCCGCTCCCTGTCCAATCGAATCGCGCCCCCGTGAAAGTAGTCCGGGTTGATGTACCCCAGGACCACGTCCGCATCCGTCACGGTTGGCTCCGTCCCTCCCTGGTTGTACGCGGCCGGACCGGGCATCGAGCCGGCGCTCTCCGGACCCACTTCGAGACGGTTCGCGATGAGCTCGTTCACACGAGCGATGGAGCCGCCACCCGCTCCGATGGAGTGGGTGTCGATGATGGTGGCATCCACGAGCCAACGATCGATCACCGGCATGAACTGGTAGAAACGGGGGCTCCCTTCGGCGACCATCCCGATGTCGAAGCTCGTGCCCCCCATGTCCGTGGTGACGACGTTCCTGTATCCGTAGATGCCTCCGATGTGGGAACTTCCCATGAGACCCGCAACCGGACCCCCGTTGTATGTGTTCACGGCTGACGTGCGCAGGACGCTGGCCATGCCGCCGGTGTTGTGGATCATCATCATCGGCTGCCGATACTTCCGCTCCCGCAGCTCGTCGCCAATCCCCGACAGTTCCTCGTACATCGACTGGTGGAGATAGGCATTGAGGACGGTCATCATCGTCCGCGGATACTCGTAGATTCGGGGGGCGATCTCTGACGAGAGGAACGCGGGCATCGCTCCCAGGTACGCGGGATGATACTCCTGCTCAAGGATCTCCTTGATCCGGCGCTCGTGAGCGGGGTTGAGGAAGCTCCAAAGGAGTGAAACGACGAAACCGCGAACCCCACGATCCACGAGATACTGGATCTTCTCGAGGAGGTCCTCCTCGTCCAGGGGTCGAACGATTTCACCTTCGGAGTTCACCCGCTCCTTCACCCCGACGATGAGCTCCTTGGGGATGATCGGATCCGGCCGCTCGATGCGGGCCAGGTTCCGCTGGTACTTGGCGGGAATCCCGTCCGCCCACTGGGTGCCACGACCGATAAGGGTCGTGTCCTCGACCCCCTCGGTCATGAGAAGGCCCAGGTTCGGACCCTTGCGCTCAATCAGACGGTTCATCGCCAGGGTCGTCGAGTAGCGGATTATCTCCGTGTCGGCGAGAAGCGTTCCCGAATCGAGCTCGAGGCGGGAGGCGGCCTCGGCAATAGCCTCGTTCATCCCGATCGATAGGTCATAGGTGGTCGTGCGTGTCTTGCACCACACTCGACGACTGTCGTACGTCACATAGCAGTCGGTGAAGGTGCCCCAGATGTCGATATCGATCGAAGCGTTCACGTGCCACGCTCCCCGACCCCGTACCTCTCCTTCAAGGCATCGATGTTGAGCTCGATGTCGTACGTGAGTGGATGCCCTGGCGGAAGGTATTCGGTTTCGATCATCGTGCCGCAGTTGGGGCAGTAGAACTCGACGATCCTGCACCAGTCAGGGTCAGGGGCAAAGCTATAATCCGTCCCGTCCACGAGCGCCGGGTGGACCTCTCTCGGGTCCCGGGCATAGATGAGGCAGCCCTT
>CAZKJJ010000018.1:0-12273 GCA_964553055.1 uncultured Acidimicrobiia bacterium | reverse complement strand
CACGGGCCCCGCCGAGATCCGTGCCGCAACGGTTGCAGGACCAGCGTTCCTCCACAAGGTCCAAATCCAGGTACTCGGTGATCCGGCGCTTCGTTTCCACCCTTCCTCCTAGCTGAGGTTGATGAGTGCCGTCCCGAATCGGTCGATCGTGCACGTGCTCTCCTCAGGGATCAGATACGTACTCCCGCTCGACTCGATCAGGCAGGGTCCATCAATGCTTACCCCCGCGAGGAGCTTGTCTCGGGCGTAGGTGGGGACCGTATGCCGGCCCTCGCCCAGAAGGATCTCTCGAGTCCCGGTCTCGGCTGCGCTCGCGTCACTTCGTCCCTTCTCGAACTCGGGGAGCCCCGGCTTCGGCACCTCGCACGTCGCAGCCAACGACACGATGACGGATGATCCCTCCTTGCCCTTGATGGAGCCCAGCCGGTCCGACAGTTCCTCCAGCGGGACGCCCACCATGATCGGCGTTCCCTGCTCTTCCGCGACGCTCACACGAAGCGATGCAGCATCCTGGTCGAATCCCTCTCCTCGAATGTCGGTCATCGCCGCCGAGGAGAGCTTCTCTACCACGGCCACGATTCCGGCCCCGTTGAGATGCGCACGCGCCACATACCGGTGTTCGATATCGAACGTGCTTACCCCAAAAGCCGAGAACACGGGGCTGAGTGCGGCGAGAGCTACCCTCTTCATCCCAACGCGTCGCGCCACAGACGGCAGCAGAATGCCGCCGCCGCCGCCGTAGGCGATGAGGACCATGTCTCGGGGGGAACGTCCTCCGAGCGTGCTCGCGGCCCCGGGGCGCCTGAGCATCTCCTCCACCCCCTGGGCAACGACACGCTCAGCCGATTCCTTCGTTTCCAGCGCAGCCTCCTCCGTGGAGAGCTGCAACCCCTTGCCGATTTCATCGTCGAGCGCGGCCCGAGCCCGGTCGGGGAGCAAACGCCGACGCCCTCCCAAATAGAAGTTGGGATCCAGGTACCCGAGCACGAGCCATGCGTCGGTGGGCGTCGGGTCGCGGCCCCCGAGACCGAAACAGGCCGGACCGGGAGCCGCCGCGGCACTCTCGGGCCCAACGCGGACCCGCCCGTCCGCGACCCGGCAGATCGAGCCTCCGCCGAGCGCAAGCGAGAAGAGTTCGACGGTCGAGTGGGGGAGGTCGAGCCCCCGCACATCCACGCTCTCTCGCTCTAGGGGCTTTCCCCCCACGATCAGTCCAAGGTCAGTACTCGTCCCCCCCACATCGGCTGTGAGAGCCACGTCGTCTCCCTCGGAAAGGAGTGCGCCGGCGTGCACACCAGACGCGGGACCCGACTGGTAGGTACTGAGGGCACGGGTCTTCGCTACGCGAGCGACGGTGCCATCTGCCGCTACAACCAGCAACGGATGGCGGAGCCCACCATCCCGCAGCTCGTCTTCCGCCTTGTAGAGGGACAACGCCAGCTGCTTGTGCATGTAGGCGTTGACGACTGCCGCGGCCGTGCGCTTCGGATCCGAAGCGACGGAGCCGACGTGGGTCGAAAGTAACGTTGCCACAGCCCCTAGGTAGTGCCGCGGGTAGCTTTCGTTAATCATCTTCATGACCGCGAGTTCGTTCGCAGGATTCGCGTTGCTGTTCTTCAGACTTACGACCAGGATCCGGGCACCGCGCTCCAGGAGGTCCCTTGCCACCTGATTAACCTGCTCGGGGTCGGGCTCTCGGGCAACCTCGCCGTCAACGGAGACCTCCTCCTCGATGCCCGCAACCATGTCGGGGAGGATGAATTGGAAGATCTTTCCGCCCTCGGCGGCGCCGTAGAGAGTTCCTTCCTCGCCTGCGGTGACGATCAGGCCGAGTTTGGGGCCGGAGAGTGTCAGTGCCGTATTCGTTGCGATGGTCGAGGAGAATCGGATAACGGACGTCTGGCGCAGGAAGACATCCCGAGGAACCCCCACTGCTGCAGCACACTCGCTGATCGCGTCCGCGAAGCACACCGTCAAGTCGTGAGGGGTGGTTGGGACTTTTGCCGTCCAGCGCCTGCCGCCCGCGTCGGCAACATAGGCGTCCGTGAAGGTGCCACCCGTATCGATACCGATCGTGAACTTGTCCGCCACTCTGCCTTCCCCCTCGGCTACTCAGCCCGAGTTCGCTGGAGCATGGGCGCCACGAGATCACTCTTCCGCAAGGCAGCGAGCGACGCATCATACCCCGCGTCCGCGTGACGGATGACCCCGATCCCGGGATCTGTCCGCAACACTCGCTCCAGCCGTTCCTGGGTCGAAGCGGTCCCGTCGATCACGACCGTCATGCCCGCGGAGATGGATCCACCCATCCCACTTCCCCCACCCTGATGAAGGGCGACGAGGTCGGCACCCGCCGCCGTATTCAACAGCGCGTTCAGCACCGGCCAGTCGGCCACGGCGTCGCTCCCATCGAGCATGTTCTCCGTCTCCCTGGTTGGCTGTGCGACCGACCCCGAGTCCAAGTGGTCCCGGGTCATGGCGACGGGAGCCGATACGCGTTGTTCCCGGACGAGTCTGTTCACGAGCGTGCCGAACCGAAGCCGCTGACCGTACGCGAACCACGAGGTCCTGGCAGGAAGTCCTTGATGGGGGACACGATCCATAGCGATTCGTATCCACGAGGTGATCGGTTCGTCGTCTGCGAACTCGTCGAGGATGGCGCGATCGATCACCCCGATATCTTGGGGATCTCCGGAAAGGGCGATCCAGCGACAGGGGCCTCGCCCGACGTTGAAATTCGGGCGGATGTACAGTTGCACGAAACCGGAGAAGTCGAAGGCTCGGTCGAAACCGGCACGAGCGGCCTGCTCTCTGATCGCGTTCCCGTATTCGAAGACAACCGACCCCATCTCCTGGAAGCGGACCATCGCTTCGACGTGGCGCGTAATCGACTCCAGAGCCTGCTTCTCGTATCGCTCCGGATCCTTCTCCCGAAGCTCCAGCGCATCTCCCAGGGTAAGGCCGCTCGGGACATAGCCGTACCGAGTGTCGTGCGCGGACGTCTGGTCCGTCACGATGTCTGGGCGGAACCCGATTTCGTAGAGCGCGGGCAGGAGATCAGCTGCATTCCCAACGAGCCCCACCGAGGCAGACGTCCCCGACTTCGCGGCGTCACGAACGATCGAGAGGGCCTCCTGCGGATCGCTGGTCATCGCCTTGAGGTAGCCGGCTTCCAGGCTGGCCCTGACCGCCCCTTCATCGACCTCGCAGACGAGCGCGCTTCCCTCAAGGAACTGAATAGCAAGGGGCTGGGCACTCCCCATCGCCCCCAGGCCGGCGGTCAGGACCGTCCGCCCTTTCAGCGTCCCGTCGAATGATTGGCGGGCGCATTCAGCGAGGGTCTCGTAGGTGCTTTGCAGGATTCCCTGTCGCCCGATGTATTGCCAGGCTCCCGCCGTGTACTGACCGTACATCGTGAGCCCGAGCGCCCGCAGCTCGTGGAATACGGACCAGGTGGCCCACCTCGGGACCAGGTGAGCATTCGCCGCGAGGACCCGCGGAGCGGTAGCGGTCGTTCGGAAGCGAGCCACCGGCTTCCCCGACTGGATGACGAGCGTCTCATCATCCTCGAGATCCTGTAGGGACTCCACGACGACCTCGAAGCAATCCCAGTCCCGTACCGCCTGTCCCGTGCCACCGTAAATGATGAGTTCCTCGGGCCTTTGACCGTTGGAGATCGTGTTCTCCAGCAACCGAAGCAGCCCCTCTTGACGCCAGCCCCTGCAGCGGATTTCCGTGCCGGTAGCGGGCGTCACCCGTCGCCCAGATGTGGTGGTGGCCATGCCCTTTCGCCGCCCCTTCTCGCCCTCGGCGTTACTTGGATGCGTGGATCCAATTCTCGACTTGCACCCCATCGAGTGTCAAACGATCGGCTCACTCCCGCGTTGAGGAGCGGCGACTGGTCAGTAGCTCAGCGAGCGTCTCGAGCTCATCGATATGCGGAATCGTCGGCCAGAGAACGTACTCGTCAACTCCTGCTGCTTCGGCCTCGGCGATCCTCGTCTGCACAGCTTCGATGGAGGTGGAAACAGAGGCAATGACTCGCTCTGCTCGCGCCCCGAGGAACTCGTAATAGCGTCGAAGATGGCGAATTGCTGCGTCCAGAAGCTTCGGACTGAGGCCGAAGTATCCGGCGGCTACAAACCTCGGCCTCCCCGCCCGGCCGGCGGATCGCCAGACATCCGAGGCAATCCTGTACGTCTCTCTCACTCTCTCCGCACCGGCCGCGCCACCGATGTACCCGCTCCCCCACCGCGCAAGTCGGGCAACCGCCGCCCTCGAGTAGCCTCCAAGGAGGATCTCCGGCCCACCCGGCTGAACCGGGAGTGGCCCCACGACGCCTTCGGCTTTTCCAAGAGAGGCCCCGGACCACACGCGGTGCATGAGGTCGAGCTGCTCGTCGAATCTCCGCCCACGATCGCGGAACTCGCTCCTCGTACTGGCGTAATCCTTCGGACGATCACCCACCCCAAGGCCGAGCGTCAGCCGCCCACCGGAGAGGGAGTCGATCGATGCCGCCTGCTTGGCGAGGAGGACGGCATTGCGAAGGGGGGCCACTGCCACGGTTGTCATGAGCCGAATCCGTGACGTTGCGCCGGCGGCCGCAGCGAGCGCGGTGAGGGGCTCGTGGTTCTGGAAGGCGACGGCGTCGATGACCGCCAGGGCCGAGAAGGGCCCTGCGTCGGCCCGCCGAGCCCACTCGATCACAAGGCTCCCAGTCCCGTCGGGGATCGCAGCAGGAAGCCCCACCCCCACTCTCATCTCCCGTCTCCGATCGCGACTGCCCGACTACCCCGGAATCCCAAGGAGCCTGACCGCGTTGGCGCCCAGGATTCCCTCCTTCTCATCCCCAGAGAGAAGGGGAAGGTTCATGACTCGTTCGGCCGTCTGGTCCAGGTCGTACCAAGGAAAGTCTGTTCCAAGCAAAACGCGACTCGTTCCAATCTCCTGGACGAGTCGCGCGAGTTCTTCCTCCGTTGGCGCTTCCGGAGCCCCGGTCCATTGGATGATCTCGCTCAGGTCGAACGCCACCGAGGGGAAGTCTCGTGCCAACTCGAGTACCTGACCCCAAGCCCCGCCGCCGAGGTGAGCCAGCACGACGGTGAGCCCGGGGAATTCCTCCAGCATGGGGCCGAAGGCAGCCGGCTCAGCGTACTGCTCTCCGGACTGCGCAGGTCCGGTGTGGGAGAGCACCGTCAGCCCCATCTCCCTGCATGCGCGGTAGGTCGGGTGCATCCTCGGGTCGTTTGGCGAAAACCCTTGCACCACCGGGTGCAGTTTGATGCCTCGCGCGCCTCGCTCAACCATCTCTTGAAGGTGACCGACGTGCTCCTCAGGACCAAAGGCGCGTGGATCGACAGCCACGTACGGAGTGATCTGCGGCAGTTCCGCGAGTGCATCGCAGAGCCAGACGTTGAAGGCGCGGAGCCGCTCGGGCATGGAGCGGCCGATCTCCAAGATCGCCTCGTCCCGCGACTCTCCACGAAGATCGGTCGGAAGCATGGCGATGGCCTGTTCCCGGAAGAGATCCATGCTGAAGAGATTCACAGCCACACCGTGCGTGTAGCCCGAGCGAGACATCGCCTCGACGGCCTCGTCGATGGTGCCGCTGTAATGGCTGAACGAGACATCGCTCTTCGGCCCGTACTCCCAGATCTCGTACCCGGCCTTCCACCAGTCTCCGACCGCCTTCGACTCGTAGAGGTGCATGTGAACGTCAACCCTGACGGCAGCGGTCATTCGACCTCCTCCTTGCTTCACGGATACGCACGCTCGTTGCCGACACCGGATCCGGCCGTCCTCCTATTCCGCCTCGCGGGCGTCGCGAGCGGCCGCCCTCCGAGCCTCCCGCAACTGGACCCAGCGCGGCTGGTCACAGACTCGTCCGAGGAACTCGACGATCGTGTGCGCGGCGAGGTAAGAGGTGATACCGGTGCCGACATCGAGCTGCGGGTTCACCTCGACTAGGTCGAGCCCCACAACCTCCGTGTGTTCAGCGAGCGCATAGAGGACTGCGCGGAGCTCCGCGTAGTCCATCCCGTTCGGCTCGGCGGACACGCAGCCGGGGACCAGCGCGAGATCGAGCACGTCGATGTCGATGCTCACGTAGCAAGCTTCTCCGGGAGGGATCGCCTCGAGCAGGCTGTCGATTGAGGAGTCGTGAAACTCCTCCATCGTCACGACTCGGTTCCCGTCCCGAAGCGAGTCGTCCATCATCACCGCAGTGCTCCGAATGCTGCGGATCCCAACCTGGGTGAGACTCTGGACGTTCGGCATCAAGCGGATGTGGCGAAAGGCATGCTGATTCGTGAATTGAAGCCCATGAACAAAGGGTGCGTAATCGAGGTGCGCATCGAAATGAAAGACGTGCAAGGGCTCTTCGAACCCCCGCACCACGGGGAAGGTGATCGCATGGTCGCCCCCGAGGATCACGGGCATCGCACCGCGATCCAGGACGCGCCGGGTCATCGAGGTGACGTTGTCGAAGGTCGCAGCCGGGCTCGTGGCCAAGACGTCCGCGTCTCCGATATCCACGAGTTCCCCTTCCCCCATCTGGCGCTCGAGGAAGTGTCGACGGGCTTGCGGATCGTAGTATCCCTTCTCCCCGACGACGAACCGCGTGGAGTGCTCGCGTATGGACCTTGGGCCAAATCGCGATCCGGGCATGAAAGGGGAGCCCTCGTCCGTTGGGACACCCATTACGGCAACGTCCGCCTCCAGCCGCTCAAGATCAGTCTCGATCGCCGACCGCAGAAATGAGGGGATACCGACGAAGGGAAGGTCTAGACGGCCCGTCGCATCCTTCTTCTCGCGCATTTTCTTCCTCCCTCTCGCCAGCTTGTTGTTCGGCCTCGTTGAGCCAGCCAGGGCCTTGGCGTTCTTGGCGCCGTCGGCACGGGATCGAGCTCCTCCGAGACCCTCCCCCCGCACCATTATCCTGTGGAAGCCGACGGTGGCCACCCGGGAGACGGGAGGATCGATTGAGAGGCGAGTACGTTCTGGTTCCCGCGCAGGAGGCCCGCGCAGTCGCGGTCGAGAGCGGCCAACGATTCCGAGTCATCGACGTGGAGGGCGGGCAAGTCGCCGACGTCTTCGCCTTCGTCCTCGAAGACGTCAGCGAGTACGCAAGCGCCGAGCACACGAGGGTTCATGTGGATGCCCTGTTCCCCGCCAGGGGGGAGGCGTTCGTCACGAACAAGCGCCGCCCCATCCTGACCCTCGAGGAGGACCGGTCGCCGGGTGTTCACGACATGCTCTGCGCTGCATGCGACCCCTGGCGATACCAACTGTTGGGTGCCGTCGGCTGGCATCCGTCGTGCAAAGAGAACCTCGAGCGAGCCATGAGGAGTCTCGGGCACCACCGAATCGAGACGCCTCAGCCGATCAACCTCTTCATGAGCGTCCAGGTCGAGCAGGGAGGTGCCCTCACCTGGGGGCGCACTCAGACCAAGCCGGGAGACTGCGTCGTCTTCAGGGCGGACCTGGATTCCCTCGTCGTCGCTTCCGCCTGTCCGCAGGACATGAACGAGATCAACAACTACGAGCCCACGGCCATCGCGATCCAGGAACTGGACTGACACGCCGGCCTCGGCCGTTACACGAGCTCGGACCGCCGACCCCGCGCTGAGCAACCACCGCGCCATTCACTCTCCGTGTTCAGTCGTCGGCGCGTCGAACATTGACGCCAGCTGTAGCTGGCGGTCGAATTGTCCGCTTCCTGCTCGCCGCCTTCGCCCCGCCAAATCCCGCCAGCCGCAGCCGAATGGACCGGTGGCAGTCGAGTCCACTCTGCTCGAACAGAGCACGTCGCCCCACACGCAGATTGCGGGGCGGAACACCGTATTATGATGGAGCTGGTCGTCCCCTTGAGAAGGAGCCTCGCTGAAGGCCACAAAGTCGAAGGCTCTCGTCCGGAGCCGACGTCCCTCAGAGCTGATCGCTGCGAGCAGTCTCACCGATGAGATTGCTTTTCGTCTGGAGTCCGCCATCCTCGACGGTACGTATCCTCCCGGGTCCCGTCTCATCCAGGACGAGCTTTGCGAGCGCTTCGGAGTGAGCCGAACCCCAGTGCGGGAGGCCTTGCGGAAGCTGCAGGCTCGAGACCTCATTGAAGTTGTCCCCAATAAGGGAGCAACTGTCAGCGTTCCGAGTCGCACGGAGCTGATCGACGCGTACGACGTGCGGAGTGAGCTGGAAGGATACGCCTGCGAACTCGCGGCGCCCAGAGTCACCGAGGACACGATCCAGAAGCTCGATAAAGCACATGACCGGATCAAGGACCTCGTCGCCGGCTTGCAGGGAGGTCGGAAGGAGAATCGGGAGCTCGCGTGGGTGCATATGCAGTTGAACAAGGCGAACGACGATTTCCACCACGTCATACACGGAACAGCCGGCAACTCGCGATTGACTCAGCTGATTGGAGACCTCGCCACGGTGTTCCCCAGAGATTACTTCTGGCGCGGCATGCGATCAGGCGTCGAAACGCAGCTCCTCAATCTGGACGAGCATCAACGCATCCGTGACGCAATCGCAACCCGGAACGCCAATGCCGGTCGGACGGCGATGCAGGACCACGTTCTCCATGCGCGCAACGTCTTGTTGCGATATCTCGATAAGCGTGGCTTCTGGAGATGACCGCGACCGTGACTCCAAGCGCGGCGCCAGATTCCATCGCTGTCTTGGGAGCAGGCGTCATGGGGCCGGGCATAGCGGTAACGTTCGCGAGAGCCGGCGGCAGAGTTTCGCTCACCGCTCGTCGGGCAACATCCCTCGAGCGAGCCAAGCAGCGTGTTGACGAAATCCTCCGGCTAATGGCCAGTCGTCAGTTGGTCACTCGCGAGTCAGCTACGCAACTCCGCAAACTCATCACGATGCGACCGTTCGACGAGCTAGACCTCGAGGTCGACCTAATACTCGAGTCGATCCCAGAGGACTCGGAACGGAAGAAGGAGGTCCTCGCTAGCGCCGAATCGCGTGCTCGTCCCGAAACGCTCATCGTCACAAACACCTCGTCGCTTTCGCTCAGTGAGCTGTCGGATGCACTCAATCGACCCGAGCGCTTTGCCGGCTACCACTGGTTCAACCCACCCGAACTCATGGCGCTGGTCGAAGTCATACCCGGGCCGCGTACCCAGCAAGAGACGGTGAACATCCTTGTCTCGTGGACAACAGCCATTGGGAAGGAGCCGGTGCTGATCTCCCGAGAGATCGAGGGATTCGTCGCCAACCGCCTTCAGTACGCGCTCATGCGAGAGGGGTACGCCCTTGTGGATCAAGGCGTTTGTACGCTGGAGGACGTGGACCAAGTGATGAAGTCGTGCCTGGGACCCCGGTGGGCCTCGGTCGGGCCATACGAGGCCATGGACCTTGCTGGGCTGGACGTGCACCTCGCTGTGGCTCGTCGTCTTTTTCCCCTGCTGGCCAACGATTCCGCACCCCCTCAACAGTTGGAACAGCTGGTTTCGGAGGGCGCCCTAGGTGCCAAGTCCGGCCGTGGTCTGCGCGGCACCTACGATCTTGCAGCCATCCAAGAGCTAGGCGAGCGACGGGTAGCCGCTCTTCTCGCGCTCGCCTCGGCAGGTCAGAGGTCCCTGGTCTGAGCCTTGGCTCTCACAAGGCAGCCACATAGGATCGGGGCGCATCCTACCCGAAGAGAGAGCTGAATGAGCGACACCTACGTGTTGATCCACGGTTCGTGGCACGGCGGGTGGGCCTGGGAGCCGGTCGCCTGGTTGCTCCGAGAGCGAGGGCATAGAGCATACGCGCCCACGTTCCCGGGAGCAGCGCCCGGCGCCTCTCGGCGGGGGATACGGCACGATCACTATGTGGACTCGGTGACGACGTTCATCGAGGGGCTCGATCTCAGAGATGTCGTCCTCGTTGGGCACAGCTTTGGCGGGTCCGTCATCGCCAGGGTCTCGCCTCGCATCCCGGACCGCATCAAGCGGCTCGTGTTCCATACTGCCTTCGTCGTCGAAGACGGCGGCAACATTAACGACTGCGTGCCAGAGGACCAGCGTGCGCTCTTCGAGGATGCCGCAAACGCGACGCCGGACAACACCGTCATGGTCCCCTGGGAGGTCTTCCGCGACGACTTCATACAGGATGCGGACGCTGAGGCCGCAAGGTCAGTCTACGAACGACTCGTCCCGCAGCCGTATCAGACCTACCTCGACCGGCTGGATTTGCGGGAGTTTTATGCCGCCGACCTCCCAAAGAGCTACATCGCTGTCAAGGACGACCGTGCGCTTCCCCCGGGAGGGTGGCATCCCGCCATGTCGTCACGACTGGGCGACTTCAAGCTGGTGGAGATGAGCGGGAGCCACGAGGTTATGTTCACTCGGCCAGTGGAGCTGACCAGCAAGATCATCGACGCGAGCGGCGACTAGTGCGGCGGCTACTCCCCGCGACCCCACGTGGAGGAGCGTGTCCACGCTAGTCCTCGGAGTACTACCACCTGGCGTCGCGGCCAACGCCTGAAGCGTGTCATGATCGACAATCCCCACGAGGTCCATTCTGGGACCCGCAGCGCGGCCATCGCTTGCCCGTGGACACGCCAGCACTCCATTCGGCCCGAGCCGCTGAGGCTGCACGTCTGACCGCCAGTGGCCGGGGTTGGAGTGAACCTCGACCCCCACCTCCGCCAGCGCCTAACCTACCGCGCAGCCCCACTGTGGATGCCGGGGGCCGGAACGACCAAGTGAGGCTCAAGACGTTGGCCGCGTTGGGGCCCGTGTCGCGGCAGTTCTGGGGACGCCAACCCAGCCGAATGGCAATCCTGGCTACACGAAGATGTCCAATGGCAAGAAAGCCGACACGAGGACGTTCGGCACATCCACCACTTGGCTCACCTTGAGGTCCACGGCAACGCTACACAGCGCGTAGGCCTGCTGGCGCGTGTATCCGCGAGTCGCAGTTAGATGATCGATCATATGCCTAAGCGCGTTCCGTGCTGCCAGCGTGAGGTCTTCCATTCGGTTTGGTCCGCTAGGCTCAACACATATCCCGGTCGTGGCGAAGTAGCGGGCCGGCTCCCTCGCTTCAATCAGGGCGGAGCCTGCTCGTTCGAATTGGAGGTCACCGATGTCCCGAGCTGAAGCCTCCCCCTTTCTGAGATCGAAAGTGGCTCGTAGGGTTGCCTGCATCTCAATCGCTTGACCACAAGTCTCACAGTCCCCCTGAGCGAAATGAGCATCCCCGGCAGAGAACAGCGCTCCGTCCACCCAGATGGGCATCAGGAGTCGACTTCCTGCGGTGAGTTGCCTTATGTCGACGTTCCCGACGTTCTCTCGGGGAGGGATCGTCCGAAGACCCTCCTTGGCGACCTCCTCGATTGGAGGTATGGCATCTTGGGGCTCTGGCAGATCTACCATGCCGCCGGCGCCCTTCAGTTCGCTCTCTCTCGAGGTCGCCTTTCGAATCAGTTCGAGGGACGGGGCAACGCCGATGGTGCCCATGAAGGGAGCACCGGGAATCTGTACGCCCGGGAGTTCGCTGGAGGTTGCGATTCCTCTGTCAATCTCCCACTTGACGATGAAGGGATCGGGGAACTCCTCCCGAAGAAACCCGAACCCCGGCGATTGCAGAGTAAAGCCAAAGGAGGCAGGGACAACTTCCAGGATGTCCACGACCAGAATGTCACCAGGCTCGGCTCCCTCTATGCAGACGGGGCCGGTCAGCGGGTGGATGCGGTTCGGGTTGAGCCTCATTACATCCTCCAGCGTGGAGGCTCGTGTGATCTGGCCATCGACTGCGTCGCGCGTCTCCATCACCAGTTCGTCTCCGGGCGCAAGGGTCATGACCGGTGGGATGGACGGATGCCACCGGTTATGACCAGTTTGCGGTTCTTCGTGCAATTCCAGCGCCCTGTCAATACGGATTTCTGACACGCTCATCGATTCCCTCCAGTAAGTGCGATTCTTCGAGGGGGTTCGAAGCGAGACCATTGATGAAGCTCAACCTTCGGCGCCCCCTGGCAAGGGCAAACATGCGCTGTCGGGCCGCGCCCCGACAAGCCGACGCGCCGCGGATATCGCCATGATTCACCACCGGCCGGACTCGGTCGGCGTCACAATCACAGGCCTCGCGGACCGCCGACGGCTAGGCGCACCCGGATCCTCATCCACCTCCTTTCAAGGACCAGCTGGCTCGCAAGCCCCGCCGATTGTCGGTCCCGGGGCCACATCAGGGCAATCCCCTCACTCCAGAGGGTATCGTGATGATGGAGCAGGAGGAGGGATGACGGCACGCCTCGAGACCGCCGGCGGCACGGTC
>CAZKJJ010000017.1:0-16401 GCA_964553055.1 uncultured Acidimicrobiia bacterium | reverse complement strand
GGCCGCGATGCAGAGACTGCTGTACTTCCCGGCAGATTATCCGTTCGAGCCCGAGTTTCACGACATCTACACGCCGACGCTCGACGCCCCCGGATTCCCTGACGATCGGCTGATCGCGGTCGACCTGGACTCCTGGGTGACCAGGGTCTTCAACTCCGACTACTTCGGAGAGTCGAAGATGGGTGGCCTCCGCATGTGGGACGCATTGATGTACCTCAGGGGCGGCCTCGCGATGCACTGCGGAGCCAAGGAGATCACCATCGATGGAACCCGCAGGACCGGGCTGATCGTGGGCTTGTCTGGTACCGGCAAGACCACGACGACGTTCGGTCATCAGGGGGACGGATCCCGCCCCTCCCAAGACGACTTCGTCGCCCTCTTCCCTGAAGCCACGGTCTACGGAACAGAGGCAGGAACCTTCGCCAAGGTCTATGGCCTGACGGAGGAGTCGGAGCCGATCGTGTGGGCGGGCGTGCACAGCACCAGGACACTGCTCGAGAACGTCGCCACCGCCCCAGACGGCAGGCTCGACTTCTTCGACAAGACTCATACGGAGAACTCGAGAGCGATCTGCAGTGCGGAGGACCTGCCGGGGTTTCTCGCACCCCAACACCTCGGCAAGGCAGACTTCCTCCTCATTCTGAACAGGAACCAGGACATCATCCCTGCCGTCGCCAAGCTGGACCGTGCTCAGGCAGCCGCCTACTTCATGCTCGGCGAGACCACGGGGACGTCTGCGGGAGGTGCAGCAGAGGCGGGCAAGTCGCTGCGGGTGCCCGGAACCAACCCCTTCTTCGTCTACCGTCACGAGCTCCAGGCCAACCGCCTCTACGAGTTGCTCGAAGGAACGGAAATCGACGTCTACCTGCTCAACACGGGCTGGTGCGGGGGCGATCCCGAGTCGAGGAAGAAGATCACACCCGCCCACACCAGCGCCATCGTGGAGGGCATCGCAGCAGACACCATCGTATGGGAGGAGGACCCCGACTTCGGCTACCTCGTGGCCACCGACGTTCCTGGCTTCGAAGATCGGGAGCTCCTGCGGCCTCGGGTGCTCTACGAGCGCCAGCGGCGCTCGGGAGACCACAGAGACAGGGTCGAAGCTCTTCGGCTGGAGCGTCAGGACCACCTCTCCGCCTATCCGCTGCTGCTACCCGAGGTCGCCAAGGCCGTTTGACCCTTGACAAGGAGCGGGTGCTCCGCTCAAGTGGTCCCCGAAGGGGGGACAGCTGATGAACCAAGTCATTCACGTCGTCGGTACGGGCACGATCGGAGAGCCTCTGATCGGCCTGCTCGCGGATCACCGAGACGACTTCGGCATCGAAGAGGTGACGTTCCACAAGCGGACACCCCTCGTCGAGGAGCGGGGCAAGGTCGACGACCTCATCAGACGAGGGGCCAACCTGGCCGTCGATGCAGACCGGTGGAACACATTCGAAGACCTCGGTCACTCACCCAAGTACGACAGCTGGGAGGCGATCGAAAGAGCTGCGGTCGTGATCGATTGCACACCTGCGGGCAATGCCAACAAGGAGGAGCTGTACGCCAAGGCCAAGGGCCCGGTGGGCTTCATGGCCCAGGGGTCGGAGTTCGGCTTCGGAAAGCCGTACGCCCGCGGCATCAACGACGACGCTCTGGTCAGGGAGGATGACAGGTTCCTGCAGATCGTCTCCTGCAACACGCACAACATCGCGGCGCTCGTCAAGACGTTGGCCTTCGAGGCAGACGGGACTTCCTTCCTCGAGGATGGCAGGTTCCTGTGCATTCGAAGGGCCAACGACATCAGCCAGGATGGAGGGTTCGTGCCCAGCCCGACCGTCGGCAAGCACGATGAGGAGCGCTTCGGCACCCACCACGCCCGCGACGCTCACGGCCTCTTCGCCACCCTCGACTACGACCTGCCGCTCTGGTCGTCGGCACTGAAGATGAACTCGCAGTACATGCACGCGATCTGGTTCGGGCTCCAACTGGAGCGCGAGATGACCAGGGAGGAGGCCATCGAGAGGCTGGAAGCCAACCCCAGGGTCGCCATCACGCACAAGCGGTCGGCGAACCGCGTCTTCTCCTTCGGTAGGGATCACGGCTACTTCGGAAGGATCCTGTCCCAAACCGTCGTTCCCATCGAGACCCTCACCGTCCGTGACGGTACGGAGCTGATCGGCTTCTGCTTCACACCCCAGGACGGCAATCCGCTCCTGTCGACCGTGGCCGCGATGATGTGGTACCTGAACCTGGAGGAGTCCGAGAACCGCCTCGACTTCCTGCGGCGCTACCTCTTCCAGGAAGTCTGACACACTTCAGGAACGCGGCGGCCGGGAGTTCTCAGTCCTCAGGTCGCGGCTACGTCCAAGGCCTCAGCCGAGGAAGTCCCGGATCGCCTTGGCGTACTCCCCGGCATGCGTCAGTACGGACTCGTGGCGGCCACCCTCCACCTCGACCACCGTGCTGCGCTCGAGCTGTGAGGCGAGCTCATGCTGGAGCCTCGAGGGAATCAGCTGGTCGTCCGTGGGAACGATCACCAGCGCGTCGACGGCCAGCCTGCCGACCCACGCCCTGCTGTCGAACCTGGCGACGGCGAAGCCTCCTTCGTAGTACATGTTGACGTCCCTCGACATGTAGCTCTCCCAGAGCCATCGCGCGTGACCCTCCTCGACCGCACCCACCATTCGCAGGTATCGCTGCCGCACCCACGAGAACTCGGCCTTGCTGAGCCTGTCCCAGGCTCTTCCCAGCCACATCAGCAACGTCACCCTGAGGCGGTCCTGTGGCTGTGGCGTCACCGTGGCCGCGGTGGCCGCAAGCACGACCTTCCCCACCAGGTATGGATGCCTGTGCGCAAGTTCCTGGGCGATCATCCCGCCCATGCTGTAGCCGACGACGGGCACGACCCCGAGCTCGAGTCTGGCAACGAGGGAGGCGATCTCGTCTGCGACCTCGGCAATCTCGTAGCGTGCTCTGACATAGTCTGACTTGCCCGAGTTGCGCTGATCGACGGCGATGACCCTGTACCGGTCGGACAGCAGAGGAATCAGCTTGTACCAGTTGAAGAGCGAGTCGGTCGCCCACCCGTGAATGAGCAAGACAGGAGGTGCGTCTTCCGGGCCCGCCTGCCGCACGAACAGCTCTCGTTCACCTACGAACACCGATTGTCCTGCCAGTCTGAGTGGATGCTGCTGCGGAGGGGAGAAGCGAGGTCTCGGCTCAGGGCCGAGCCACCTCCACAGGACATAGAGGAGCAGGAACCGTACGAGCCACTTCCTCACGACGTCCTCCCCTCGAGCGCGTCGTACGCGAACACATGCTCCTCGACGGGCCGGCCCTCTATGAGGTGTTCCTGGATGATTCTCTCCATGACATCGACCGTGACCTCCCGGTACCAGGTCCCTTCCGGATACACGACGGCTATGGGCCCCTGTTCGCACACACGGAAGCAGTCCACTTTGGTCCGGAGCACGGACCCCACGCCTGGCTGAGCTTCCGGCGCCTGGTCGAAGTCGCCTCGCCACGGCGGAGGCGCGTCTGCCAGGCCAAGCTCCTTCAGTCGCTTCTTGAGGTAGAGCCACACCTCCCTCGACTCCTCTGCGCTCGAGCAGCGAGGCGTGGTCTGCTCCGCACACAGGAAGATGTGGCGCCTCAGCCTCCCGATCGAGAGGGATTCCGAGATGGCGTCGAGGCGTGCGGCGAGGTCCGGGTGTGTCACCACCACTCAACACTAGGTGCCGGTTCTGCCTTCTCGTCCCTCCCGCCTCCTACGCCGCAGCCCTGCCGTCACCTCACGGCTCAGGCCCCCAGACAGTGGCGCTCCCGCTCTCTCGAGGCCCCACACGCAGGGAACGGACGCACTCGGGGTCCGGAGAACGAGGAACCCGTTACGGTCCCGTAACGAGGCCAGGCCAGGATCGTCTCCTGTGAACCGGCTTGCCATCTCAGGGATCATCCGCCGCGTTGCGCTCTTCGGTCTCGCGGGCGTCTCGGCAGGGTTCCTGGTCGGGGGAATAGGCGGGCGCGTCGCCATGAGGGTCTCGGCCGTCGCAGCAGGGCCCACCGCGGTGGGCCGCGTGACAGACGCAGGCAACAGGGTGGGTGACGTCACCCTGGAAGGAACGGTGGCGCTGGTGATGTTCGGCGGCGTGCTGGGCGGCGCGTTGGCAGCGGTGCTGATCGTGATGTCGGAGCGGTGGCTCCGCTGGATGCGTTCGGCTCGCTGGATCGGCTACGCGCTGGTCGTGCTTGCAGCGGCGGGGACAACGATCATCAGCGCCTCGAACAGGGACTTCCTCGTGCTCCGGCCGCAGGCCCTGAACGTGGCCATGTTCGTGGGGCTCTTCTTTCTCTACGCGATCGTCGTTCAGGTCGTCTGGGAGTTCGCAGACCGCAGGCTTCCGAATGCACAGGAAGAAGCGCAGCCGGGCTACCTCGCGATAGCGGTCCTCGGCGCTCCTTTTCTTCTGTTGATACTCTCCTCACTCACGGTCCCCTCCTTCGCCGAGGGCGAGACCCGCTACGGGATGGCGGCGCTACTCGGCCTCATGACTGCTGCCACGGCGGGGACATGGGTTCATGAGGCCATGGACAGGCCCCCGGCGTGGCTGCTCGCGACGTCACGGGCCCTTGGCTACGCCTCGCTGGTGCTGTTACTGGCGTTCGGCATCCCGAGCCTGATCTCCGAGATACGTCTCATCCTCTGACATCGATGGTCGGCTGGCCGCTCGTGACCTCGTGGAGGGACCCGATGATGTCCGCGGCAGGCGCCTCTGCAGCGAGGAGCGCGCCCACCAGGGCCTCGGTGTCGGCAGGATCCACGGCGATCAGCAGGCCACCGCTGGTCTGAGCGTCCGCAAGGACCTTGTTGGTGACCTCGTCTGTGCCACGGAAGCGGCAGTACCGCTCGGCAGAGGCCAGGTTGCGGCGGCTCCCCCCTGGGAACACGCCTGCAGACGCCAACTCGCGCACCCCTTCGATGACCGGCACGGCGCCGGCATCGATCGAGGCTGAGACACCCGAGGCCTTCACGATCTCGCCGAGGTGGCCGAGCAGCCAGAAGCCGGTCACGTCGGTAGTTGCGTGGACATCGAGGCCCGCCATCGCGCGACTGGCGCCCTCATTGAGCGTCACCATGATGCGCACCGCCTCGTCCCGGACGCTCCGTGCGGCGAGGTCCCGCTTGATCCCCGTGGCGATGATGCCTGTACCCAGGGGCTTCGTGAGCACGAGGTCGTCCCCCGGCTTCGCCCCTGCATTCGTGACGAGACGGTCCGGCTGGACCAGGCCAGTGACCGCGAAACCGTACTTGGGTTCCTGGTCGTCGATCGAGTGGCCTCCGACGATCGAGCAGCCTGCCTTCGTGAGGATCTCCTGGCCGCCCTCCACGACCTCTCCGAGCAGGTCGAACGACAGCTCGTCTCGTGGCCACCCGATCAACTGGAGTGCCGTGAGCGGCTCGCCTCCCATGGCGTAGATGTCCGAGAGGGCGTTGGCCGCTGCGATCCTTCCCCAGTCGTACGCCTCGTCGACGATCGGCGTGAAGAAGTCGACAGATTGCGCGACGAGCTCGCCGCTCGGCAGCCTGAAGACGGCGGCGTCGTCCGCCGTCTCCGGACCCACCAGCAGTTCGACACCGGTAGGGGGCTGCAAATGGCGCAGGACCTGCGCCAGCTCGTCAGGGCCGAGCTTGCAGGCTCAACCGGCTCCGTGCGAGTAGGCGGTGAGCTTCATGCGTTTCCTGTCAAGCGTCGAAAACCGACGCCTCGATTGACGCGAAACGGTAGCGCCTCCCACTACGCCATCCCGAGCGTGTCGATCAGGAAGCTGTAGATGTCCGCCGCCTCCTCGATGACCTTCGAGGTCGGCTTTCCGAGGCCGTGACCCGCTCGCCGCTCGGTGCGGAGCAAGACCACCTGATCGGGCTCCGAGCACTCCTGCAAGGCTGCGGCGAGCTTCCACGCATGCATCGGAACGACTCTGTCGTCCGTCTCTGCCGTGGTGATGAGCATCGGAGGCCGCCTCGGGTCGGCCTTTACGTTGTGGAAGGGCGAGTAGGCAACGAGAAACCGGAAATGCTCCTCGCTCTCCTCGGCGTTGCCGTACTCGGGAATCCAGTACCTACCCGCCGTGAACAGGTGGTAGCGCAGCATGTCCGTGACGGGGACAGCGGCGACGGCAGCTCCGAACAACTCTGGACGCTGGAGCACGGCCACCGATACCAGCAGCCCGCCGTTGGATCCGCCCATGATCGCCAGCCGCTCCGGTGACGTCCAGCCCTCCGAGATGAGGAACTCGGCCACGGTGTAGAAGTCGTCGAACACCCGCTGCTTGCTTCCGAGCATGCCCGCGCGGTGCCATTCGTCGCCGTACTCGCCGCCTCCCCGCAGGTTCGCATCGACGATCACCCCTCCGCGCTCGAGGAAGGCGATGCGAGAGGGCGCAAAGGCAGGTGTCAAGCTGATGTCGAACCCGCCGTACCCGTAGAGCATGGTCGGATTGGACCCGTCCAAGGCCGCACCCCGTTCGTGGGTGACGAACATCGGGATCATCGCTCCATCGGAGGCGGTCGCAAACAGTTGTGTGACCTGAAAGCGGGCTGCCTCGAAGTCGACGTTCGTTTCTGCGAACGTGTCGAGGACGTCTGTGACCACGTCGTACCGCAACACCGAAGGCGGGACCAGTTGGGACTGGAAGCCGAGAAACACCTCGGAGTCCCGTTCCCTCCCTGCCAGCTCGGCTATCGAGCCGAGACCGGGCAGATCGATCTCTCCCAGTTGGGTTCCCTCCAGGCTGAACAAGCGGACACGATGGCTGGCATCCTTCAGATACAGCGCCACGATCCTGTCCCCAACCACCGCTGCTGCTTGCAGGGTGTCCGCGGTCTCCCCGACGAGCTCCCGCCACGCCCGGCGATCGGGCCGATTCACATCGATGGCCACGACCCGCCCTCTGGGAGCGTCGAGGTCCGTCACGACGTAGAAGGTCGAGCCCAGACTGCCCGCCAGCTCGAAGCGGGCCTCGCCGTCCTCGAGGAGCCTGACGAACTCGTCCTCTGCAAGGGCTCGGTAGTAGAGGCCATTGCGGGGCTCGGTTCCTCTCCACGTGTGGAGAATGAGGTAGCGCTCGTCGTCGGAGACGGTGGACGCGAATCCCAGGTCCGGGTCGTCGGGGCGCTCGTAGACGAGGCTGTCTTGGGCCTGGGCGTCTCCAACGGCGTGGAAGTACACCTTGTTATGCGTGCTGGGAGGAGCATCGGGCATCGAGCCGGGCTCCGGATATCGCTCATAGAAGAATCCGGAGCCGTCTGGGAGCCAGGCAGGGATCGTGAACTTCGCGAAGTCGATCCGGTCCGTGAGATCGGAACCCTGTGCAAGATCCCTGACTTGGATCGTCTGCCAGTCGCTGCCTGCCTCGGCCAGGGTGTACGCCATGAAGCGTCCGTCATCTGTGACCGAGAAGTTGATGAGGGCGACCGCCCCGTCCTCGCTCAGGTCGTTGGGATCGAGCACCACCTCTGGCTCACCCGCGATTCCGAGCCGCCTGTACAGCACCGGCTGGTCTTGGAGCCCTTCGTTGCGGGTGTAGAAGTACCATCCTGCCCGCCTGCGGGGAACGTTCGTCCTCGGGAAGTTCCAGAGCTCCCCGATCCGCTGCCTCATCCGAGGGCGGAGGGCGATGGCAGACAGGAACCGCTCGGTGAGCTCGTTCTGCGCCTCGACCCACGCCTGCGTCTCGGGCGCATCCGTGTCCTCCGCCCACCGAAACCGATCAGCAACCTCGACGCCGTGGTACACGTCGATCACGTCTGAGAGCGGAGACGGAATCCTCTCGAGTCTGTCGGTCACAGACGGTCCTGATGATTGTCTTCCAAGCAGCACGGCTTCTCGTGGCTCACCCGAACACCCTCGCTTCGCATCGATCGTGCCGCTCCTCGAAGGTGGGGGCTCTCTCCCGGAGCTCCTCCATGCAGGTGAAGTAGGCCATCTCCAGCTGGAACGAAGCAGGCCCAGACTCGGACGCCTCTGGTGAGTCAGGCAAGCCGAGCACCGTCGTCGTGGGTGCCTCCTGCCCTCCTTGACATGCCACGAGCGTCAGCAGGCTCGCCACCGCGAGCCACTGCCTCGCCTGGCCGCCACCGAACACTCCCCTCATGGCGTGTCTACGAAGAGAACTCGACTCGATCCAGACGGGCAACAGGGACAGCCTTCCTTTCAGCTCCAGTGGGCGCTCCTCGGGCGTCCGGCGGCGTGAGCGGCATCGACGATGTCCCATCTCTAGCGCACTCGACAGCGGCCGATCCTAAGCGGGCCAAGGTGCTAGCAGAATCGCCGAGCACCGGGAAGTCGCACCCCATCCTGCTCTATCCCGGGTAGCGGGGACCTGGCCGTCCGCCTTCCAGGCGCACCCTGCGCGGCGCCGGCGGCGAACCCACCCGCTACGGCTGCCCGACAGCCCGGGAGGATGCAAGGCGCGGGGCTATCCTCGTGTGCCGTGCCCGAGGAAACCTGGCTGACGCCCGACGCCCACAAACGGCTGGCTGAGGAGCTCGCTCGCCTTCGATCGGAAGGGCGAGAAGAGGCAGCAGATCGGCTGGCCGAGGCGCGTTCCCACGGTGACCTGCGGGAGAACGCGGACTACGAGGCCGCCAAGGACCACCAGGCCCTCCTCGAGGCGAGGATCCGCAAACTCACCAGGTTGCTGGATGACGCCGAGATCCGAAAGCCCTTGGCCACCGACCTCGTTGAGGTGGGGAGCATCGTCACGGTGGTCGACGAGGAGGGCGCAAGGCTCGAGCTGTTCGTCGCCCCTCCTGAGAACAAGGTGCCGGGCCACGTGCTCGCCTCACCAGGGAGCCCCATCGGCAAAGCCGTACTGGGAGCGACGGTTGGGGACGAGGTCTCCTACGAGGCGCCAAGTGGCGTCTTCCGCCTCACGATCGAGAGCGTCAGGCCTTTCGAAGGCTGACCAGCCGGTACGCTTCCGGCGGCCATAGGAGTGCCAGTGCGTTCCTCTGAAGTCCCAACCTCCGCGCCAGGACATCCCACCAGGAGCCCGATCTGATGCTCCGCCGTCCTCGCGAGTTGGCCATGAGACTCCGTGACCTGGCTCGGAGGCGGCCTCAGGAGGTCGAGACCTACCTCGACCAGCACGCGGAGGAGTGGGAGGCACTGGCGGAGGCGAACCCACACGATGCCGCCGACATTCTCGAGGAGCTGGAGGACGGGGCAGCAGCCCAGCTGATCTCCGAGCTCGAGGACGGCCAGGCAGCGGACGTGCTCGACGAGATGCGCCCCGAGCTGGCCGCAGACGTCGTCGAGGAGCTCACTCCCGACGCCGCCGCGTCGTTGGTCGAGGAGATGCAGCTGGACGAGGCGACAGACCTGGTGGCCCAGCTCGAGCCTGAGGCCTTCGCGGCCCTCATGGACGCCCTCGACGCTGATGTGGCCGAACAGCTGTCCAGGCTCCTCTCGTATCCGCCTGATTCCGCAGGCGGCCTGATGAAGACGACGGTCGCACGCCTCCCGATCGGTATGACAGTCGGTGAGGCGATCGAAGCGCTCCGCCGCTTGCACGAGACCCTGGAGGACCTCTCGTACGTTTACGTGACGGATGAGGGCGGCCGCCTGGTCGGCGTGCTCTCCTTTCGCGAGCTGGTGTTTGCGAGGCCTGGAACCGGTCTCGACCAGGTGATGGTGCACAATCCAGTCGCCGTCGAAGCCGAGACCGACAGGGAGGTCGTGGCAGATCTGATCAAGCGCTACAACCTCTTCAGTCTTCCTGTCATCGACCAGGACCGCAGGCTGCTCGGGATGGTCGCGGTAGAGGAGGCGATCGAGGCTGCCCAGCGAGAGGCATCCGAGGACTTCGCCCAGGCTGTGGGCGCAGGGGCCACGGAGACCGTGATCACTCCTGTGCCTCGGTCGGTGCGGATGCGGCTCCCGTGGATCCTGGTGAACCTCGTCCTGGCGAGCATCGTGGCCGTCGTGGTGGCACAGCAGACTGGCGTCATCGAGGCCAACGCAGTGCTCGCAGCCTTGATGCCTGTGGTGGCGCAGCTGGGAGGCAACACGGGTGCACAGAGCCTCGCAGTCGTGATCAGGGAGATGGCTGTGGGCGACGTTCCCCCCAATCGGGAGTGGTCGGTCATCCTCCGTCAGACGGTCATAGGCCTCACGAACGGCGTGGCCGTCTCGGCCCTGTCGGGGCTGATCGCAGGGGTCCTGACGGAACCGGACGTCGGGTTGGCAGTAGGCGTCGGGGTACTCGCCAACATGACCGTCGCAGGCTTCTCAGGAGCTGCCATACCCGTCGCCTTCCGCAGGCTCGGGCGCGATCCTGCTCAGGCGTCGAACATCTTCCTGACCCTCGTCACCGATCTGGTCGGGTTCGGTGGCTTCCTGCTGGTCGCGACCGCTCTTCTCTGACCGAGCCTCGAGAGCCCACGCTCGGTCGGAGGCTCGCGACCAGCCGAGCCGAGAACGTCACCTGAGATCAGACGCCCTTGGAGGGCTCGAGATCCTCCGATCCTCTGTGATCGGGGCACGTCGGGGTGCGCGGTCCACGACTGCGTACAGGTGCCACACGCCTTCGAGGCCTCGGAGCCGATGGGACCCACGGTCCGCGAGCTCGTGCCGGGATCCGATCAGCATGTCCCGCGCCGTTCGCGAGACCAGGATCTCACCAGGAGTCGCCGCCGTCATCACCCTTGATCCGATATGAACGGCCATGCCGCCGATGTCCTCGGGATGCGTCTGGATCTCACCGACGTGGATGCCGATCCGGGTGTCCAGCCCCGCCTCGGCGAGCCGCCTGCGGAGCTCGACTGCGGCGTCGATTGCGAGACCGGGCCCTTCGAAGGTAGCCAGTATCCCGTCTCCTGTGCTCTTGACATAGCGCCCTTCGTACCTCTCCACGGTTGCCCGGGTGATGGTGCCATGCAGCTCCATGACGGCTGCCCAATGCTCCTCCCCGAGCTTCTGGGCCTGGCGAGTGGAGTCGACGATGTCGGTGAACATGATCGCCGCCACTCGACGGAGGGAGAGCACTCGGGCCGGCTCGGCGTGGCGTTCGACAGTCTCCGCCCCGCCCCCGGTCAGATACACGCCTGTGCTGAACAGGTTGTCGAGATTCTCGAGGCTGGCGTCCAGTTCGCGTTCGAGCAGGCGGGGCACGAGGACACTGTCGATGCTCCGACCGAAGAACGTGGCGACTTCCGGCGTCTCCATCACGATCGTGAGCGTGAACGCCCTGGGTCCTGCATCTTCGAATCGGTACTCCCAGAGCACGTCGGGAAGTCTCTGGATGTGCGAGCGCAGCGACACCAGTCGGGGTGGCGCCATTCGAACCAGCACGACAGAGCCCTGCAACGTCCTGCCCAGCAGCCGGTACGACCAGTGGACCTGGTCACCAGGGCGCTCCCATGAGGCAGACTCTGGGTGGTGGATCTGCAGCAGACCCGAGTACCACTGTGGCCACCGCGACACGTCGTTGATGTAGTCCCATCCGTGTTCCACAGAGACAGGGTATGTACGCTCGTGTCTCGATCGCACGACCAGTCCTCGAGGCACCTCAAGGATGGGCATTCCCGCTCGCGGAGTGCAAGGGACCAAGGCCCCCAACGTGACGGTCAGTCGCTGAATTCCTGGAAGGCGTCCCAGGCGCGTGGGCCGTACACGGTGCCGGGACCGCCGGACATGAGGATCGCCACCCCGATAGCCTCAGCCACCTCCTGAGGCGAGGCGCCTGCTCTGGCCGCTCTCCTGGCGTGAGCTGCGATACAGCCGTCGCACTCCTCGACCACGGCGATGGCCAGGGCGATCAGATCCTTGATCCTTCCGGAGATGGCACCGTCTGAGAGGGCTTCGCGGTTCAGATCGGAGAAGGCCTCGTACACGCCTGGGATGTGGCCTCGCAGCTCCCGACCAGACGCGGACACCTCCCGCTGGAGGTCGTGATAGTGGCCCATCGATCTCCCCTTTCGCAAACCGGTGAGCGTAGGACGTTAGGAACCGACCAGAAACCAGCCGAATTCCGCGAGTGGGCCGACGAACACGACCCGGTTGCCATCCTCGAGCCTCGCCAGGTAGTGCTCGGTCAGAACAGGATCCGCAGGGTCGGCCTCCTCGTCCAGTACGAGCTCCGCAGCCTCGAGGTCGTCCACGACATGGATCCCCACGGGGCTGAACTCATCCACCATGTGCAGCATGAGGTTCTCGATGTCGATGTCGTCGTAGCTGCCCTCGGGAAGGAGGACCACCAACACGCTTCCCTCATCCGTGGTCACACTCTCGACGACCTCGTACGAGGGAAGCTGCCTGGCAGGCACAGTCGTAGGAGGGATCTCCTGCTGCTCGACGGTGGTCGTCGGGGCCACCGTGGTCGAAGGCGCCGAGGTCGTGACGACCTCGGCAGCCTCGTCCGAGCTGCAGCCGGTCGCGACGAGGAGCACCCCTGCGAGCACCAGGTAGTACCTCACAGCACCACTAACGGTGAGCCAGACGCGTCGGTTCCTCAAAACCGGAACACGGCGGCCACGTCTGGCAAGCCCTCGCCGGAAGCCAGTTGGACGTGCCCTCCGTTGCGAAGCGTCTGGACGGCAGCCACATTGACGAGCTCAGCATCGCCAAGCTGGCGCGTGGATCGTCGCTTCACCGACCCGCGCTCCCGGTCGAATGAGCCCCACTGGGGCGCCGTCGAGGACACCAGCAGGGTCTCGACCCGGCCGTGAGCTGCGGCAGGCAGGATCTCTTCCAGACGATCGGACGTCTTGCCCGTCCCGGCGAGGGCCGCGTACCTGGCGACGGCGGTCCGTTCCGGCTCCTCGAAGAGGCGGGCCAGCATGCCCTTCGCCTTGGCGAGCAGTCCTTCTGCATCGAGGGGATCAGGATTGGTCTCGATGTGGTTGTCCCACAGCGCGCCGTACGACGAGATCTGCGTATAGAGGCCTGCCACGTCGGCAGGCCCCACAACCACGAGTGGCACCGCAGAGTTGTTCAGTGCCCGCCGCACGCTCTGATCGACCGAGCGGAGATACTGCAGCACCAGCTCCCTGTCACGCCCTTCGCCTATGCCGTGGCCGTGGAACATCGCCACCTGCCGTCCTCTGCCTGCCGTCGAGGCCTGGCGGAACTGGAGCTGTCGTTCGAGCTCGTAGTACTGGGTTATCTCCTCGAGCGACTCGGGAGCATCCGGCAGGTCGACCTCGTTGAGGACGTACCGTGTTCCCTCGAGCAGACGGACCCCTGCCCTACTCACTGCCAGCACTGCGTAGCGGGGAGTCGCGGCCAGCCCTGCCAGGGACACCACGTAGAAGTCGGAGCCGACCAGCGCCAACTCCTCGACCTCATGAGGGAGCCGATACGCCAACTGCTCGCCTGCCGTTGCGAAGACTGCGAGGCCTTCTCGCTGGCTACGCCAGAATCCGCTCTTCGCAGCCAGCTCGCGGAGTGACTCGACGATCTCCTCTGTCTGCCTCCTCTCCGAGAGCGCACCCACTTCGCCTGCGACCTGTTTGAGCAAGTGCTCGAATCGGAGGGAGTCCTGGCCAGAGCCCCGCGGACCCTGAGTCGGCATGAGGATCGAGGCTTTGGGGTATGAGGGATCGACGATCAAGCCCTGTAACGCATTGTCGTCAAAGGTCATCGGGTCTCCGGCGAGGCGCATGCCGAACGTTGACGGGATCAGCAGGCCTGTCGATCGCGTTCACGTCGCCTTCCACTTTGCCAGGAGGAAGCGGGGGACGCTAGGGCTCATCGCCCCGAGAGGCGAATGGACTTTGTCCTGTAGCCAGAGGGCGAGCGCACGCGTACGTTCGAGGGAGGAGGTAGGTATGAGACGAATCCTCGTGGCGGTTGACGGCTCCGATCATGCCCGCAGGGCGGTCGAATTCGCAGCCGACCTGGCCGCATGCTTTCGATCGGGCGTGACCGTCCTTCACGTCGTGGAGGACGTGAGCGGAATGGTTCCGCCCGAGTTCGAAGCGTATGCGCGGATCGAGCACGTGCGGGTGACGCACGAGCAGGTACTGCTCGATGCAGGGCAAAGGATCGTCTCGGACGCCGAGAAGACGCTCAGGGACAGGGGCGTGTCCGGCGTCGAACAGGTGGTGGAGATCGGCCGCCCCGCGTTCGGCATCGCGGAGAAGGCAAGAGAACTCGACGCCGACATGATCGTGATGGGAAGACGCGGGCTCGGAAACCTGGCGAGCCTGCTCCAAGGATCCGTCACGCACAAGGTGATGCAGCTGGCGGACACTACCGTCGTGACGGTCAAGTAGCAGCGATGGCGATGCGATCCGGAGCCCTCAGCTCCACAGCCGTACCGAACTCGGCACACGCAGAGCCGAGCCTCGCCACGATCCAGGCCGTGTCCGTCTCGTCTGCCACGCCCGTGTACGCGTAACTCAGCCTCAACGGAACCGCTTCGAGGCCTGCAACACCCGTCTGGTCGAGCTCGAGGAGCCACAGAAGGCCGAGATCGTTGCGAAGCCGTGGATCGATCGCATAGTCGTCTATGAAGTCCCCGAGGTCATACAAGATCGGACCGTCCACACCGTGGAAGACGTGGGCGGAATGACCTGCCACGACGGTTGCTCCGGCTTGGCGGAGGGCGGCGGCGGCGGCTCGGACGTACGGGAGCGGAGAGGCCACCATGTTGGGCCCCCAATGCGGGCTAGCCACGACCGCTGCTCCCCGTGCGGCGTGAAGGCCAACGAGGTCCGTCAGCCATTCGGGGACGGACCCTGAGCGCAGATGGACATAGGCCACACCAGGGCCATCACCCGCCGCGAAGTCGGAAGGATGATCGGTGCACGCGACGACGGTCAGCCGCTCGTCGCCGATCGGCAACGTGGCAGGCTCCCTGGCTTCCTCCTCGTCACGACCGGCCCCGACTGTGCGAATGCCTGCTCGGTGAAGCAGGTCGATCGTGTCTGAGAGGGCCTGTGGCCCATAGTCCAGAGCGTGGTTGTTGGCCAGGGTCACGCAGTCGACGCCCAGGTCCACCAGCGTGGCGACGGCGGAGGGAGGTGCCCTGAAGAAGAAGGGCTTGCCTGGATCCGGCCAGCGTTCGCCCCGATCCGAGATGCAGCATTCGAGGTTCAGGATGAAGCGATCGCAGGCCGAGATGATCTCCTTGACCCGATCATCGAACAGCTGCCTGCCTGCGGCGAGCTCTGCTGCCACTCCCCTTCCGAGCATCGTGTCGCCCGCGAGGGCGATCTTCACCTGCGCACCTCCAAGACGACGGTGACATTCGTCCCTAGGCCGAGCCGGCGGCCTGCACCAGTCTTAGGGCGAGGAGCGTACACATGCAGCCCATCGATCCTGCCTTGCACGAGATCTTCGAAGAGGAAGAGGAGATCTTCGAGAACATCCCGCTCGATATCACCGAGATCGACAACGTCCTGGATGAGCTCGTCGAGTGTCTGAACGCTCGTGACTTCGACCGTGTGGGACCCCTCCTGGATTCCGAGGCTCAGGCCCCGTTCCTGGGAGCTGGCTCCGGCCCTGACATCGAGGAAGGGCTCAGCGATCTCCTACTCAGGGATCCAGGTCTCGTCATGACGCGGGGCGATCTCGGCCTCGAGCCGATCGTCGTGGCGTGGCGTTACGACACGGAGACGGGAAGGTACGAGACGGCGGGTTACCTGGCTGTCGCCCTGACAGACGACTCGCTGATCAGCCAGATCGACTACGTGGAGGACATCGACGATCCAGATGATCTCGTCGTCGAAGCTCCGGATGCCTCGGAGCTCCCCGAGTGGGAGGATTGGGCAGAGCGCGACGAATCGTGACGATGCAGGAAGAGGTGACGATCCCGACGCCCGACGCGGAGCTGGCGGGGATCCTCGACGTACCTGAGTATGCGTCTGGCATCGTCGTGTTCGCACACGGGAGTGGCAGCAGCCGGCTCAGCCCGCGCAATCGGGCGGTTGCGGCCGCACTCAGCAGCGCCGGCTTGGCAACCCTCCTCTTCGATCTCCTCACCGAGACCGAGGCACTGGACAGGGACAACGTCTTCGACATCGGGCTGCTTGGAACGAGGCTGGCTGACGCCACCGACTGGGTGGCATCTCACGTGCGCCAACCCATCGGCTTCTTCGGCGCCAGCACGGGGGCAGCCGCGGCTATCGCCGCCGCCGCGGATCGCCAGGCATCCGTTGCCGCGATCGTCTCGCGGGGTGGCCGTCCCGACCTTGCCGGGGCCGCGCTCGGTGTCGTGAGGGCACCCACCCTCCTGGTGGTCGGCGGAGCCGACTCCTACGTCCTGGAGCTCAACAGACATGCCATGGCGCTGATGACCAGCGCCCGGGTGGAGCTCCAGATCATCCCGGGAGCAGGCCACCTGTTCGAGGAGCCCGGCACCCTCGAGGCCGTCGCAGATCTCGCCCGCGCCTGGTTCCTCGCCAACCTCGTC
>CAZKJJ010000016.1:12652-18171 GCA_964553055.1 uncultured Acidimicrobiia bacterium | reverse complement strand
AAGCGATGTCCTGGTCGGATGTAGAGGCTCGTCTTCCCTTCCCCAGCACTGAGCTTGCCTCCAGCTTCCGCTGCGGCCTCGAGCGCCCTCACGACGGTCGTGCCCACTGCCACCACTCTGCCTCCGGCGGCTTGCGTTTCGGCCACGGCGGTGGCGGTCCCCTTCGGAACGAAGTAGCGCTCTGCGTGCATCGGGTGATCCTCTATGCGGTCGACCGTGATCGGACGGAAGGTATCCAATCCGATCTCCAGGGTTATCCCATGCACGGGGATCCCACTGTGCTTCAGGCGCTCGAGCAGCAGGCGGGTGAAGTGAAGGCCCGCGGTGGGCGCAGCAGCCGAGCCGATCCTCTCTGCGTAGACCGTTTGGTACAGCTCGGGATCGGCAGGCGCCTCGCGGATGTATGGAGGCACTGGAAGCAGCCCGACCTCCTCGATGGCGTCTTCGACTGGCCCTGGCACCGCCTCGAGCTCGACGCCGACCATGCCCTCGTGGGGGCCTTCGGCCACCGTGGCCTGGATCCTCCCGAAGTCCAGCCTGGAGCCGGGAAGCAGGCGCTTGGCAGGCCTGGCCAGAGCCGACCAGGTCCCGTCTCGTCTCTCGTTCAGCAGGAGCAACTCCACGGCTCCCCCCGTGGCAACGCTCTTCCCCATGAGGCGCGCCGACCGCACCCTGGAGTCGTTGACGACGATCAGGTCGCCAGGAGCCAGCAGCGATGCCAGCTCGCTGAAGGTGTGGTCTGTCATGTCCCGAGTGTCGAGCAGCCTCGCCGAGTCGCGGGGCTCTGCAGGACGCTGCGCCACCAAGGCGTCCGGCAGCTCGTAGCGAAAGTCGTCGGTTCTCACCGCCGACAACGTAGTTGGGCCCTCAGAGCAACGGCTGTTGTTGCGCCCTGGCGGCGGGGACCTCGATTCCCAGGTGCTCGTAGGCGGAGGCCGTCGCGACCCTTCCCCTCGGCGTCCGTTTCAGCAAGCCCTGCTGGAGCAGGAACGGCTCGTAGGCATCCTCCACCGTCTCGGGCTCCTCTCCCACCGCAATGGCGAGCGTCGAAAGACCCACAGGGCCTCCTTCGAACTTCCTGATGACAGAGGAGAGGATCGCCCTGTCCACCTTGTCGAGGCCGAGCTCGTCGACTTCGAACAGCGTCAAGCCGTTCTGCGCTGTCTCTGCGTCGATGCTGCCGTCTCCGCGAGCTTCTGCGAAGTCCCTGACGCGACGAAGGAGCCTGTTGGCCACACGGGGCGTCCCTCGACTCCGAGCCGCCACCAGCTCCGCTGCCTCGTCTGAGATGCGGGCACCCAGTATCGCGGAGGACCGGTGCACGATCATGGCCAGCTCGGGAGCCGTGTAGTAGTCGAGGCGCTCGACGAAGCCGAACCGGTCCCTGAGCGGGGCCGTGACCTTCCCCACGCGGGTGGTCGCCCCGACGAGCGTGAAGTGAGGCAGGTCGAGCCTGATGGACCTGGCAGCCGGTCCCTTCCCGAGGACGATGTCGAGTTGAAAGTCCTCCATTGCCGGGTACAGAACCTCCTCGACGGCGCGCGGAGTGCGGTGGATCTCGTCGATGAACAGCACGTCCCCGTCTTCGAGATTCGTGAGGATCGCGGCCACGTCGCCTGGACGTTCGAGAGCGGGGCCGGAGGTCTGCTGGAGCTTCGCTGACATCTCCGCGGCGAGGATGCCCGCCAACGTCGTCTTGCCGAGACCGGGCGGACCTGAGAACAGAGCGTGATCGAGCGGGTCGCCCCTGCTGGACGCTGCTTCGATCAACACCCTGACGCGCTCCTTCAGCTTGGGCTGCCCAACGAACTCGTCGAGGGTGCGAGGTCTCAGCGACGCGTCGAGCTCTGCCTCGTCGGGCAACTCTGCGGCGGTGAGCAGCGAAGGTGCCGTCTCATCCCTCATCGACGACCCAGCTCCTGAAGGGCCATCTTGAGCAGATCCTCAACGGGCTCGTCCGCTGGAAGTCCTGCCAGCACGTCCCTGATCTCGGCAGTCTGGTAGCCGAGCCCCTCCAGAGCCTCCCGAATCTCGGCGACGCTTCCTGGCGCTGCTCCCAGCTCCGCCTCGCCACCCGCCAGCTTCCCCTTGAGGTAGAGCACGAGCTTCTGGGCGCTCCGCTTGCCGATGCCTGGGACGAGTGTCAGCGTTTCGGTGTCCTCTGTCGAAATGGCATGCCGAAGGCTCTCCTCGCCGAGCGTTCCCAGCACCGCGAGCGCCAGCCTGGGCCCAACGCCGGACGCTGTGAGCAGCGTGCGGAAGACGTCTCGGTCGCGTCTCTCTGTGAACCCGTAGAGCTCGAGAAGGTCTTCCCTCACGTGGAGATGCGTGTGGATCACCACCTCCTCGCCGATGTGAGGAAGCTGCTGCAGGGACGAGGGAGCCATCGACACTTCGTACCCGATCCCACCGGCTTCCACGAGCGCGACCGTCCCCGACACGGATGCGAGCAGGCCTCTCAGCCTCCCGATCATGCGCGCTGCTCCACGGCCGACCGGAAGCCGGCTGTCTGAAGATGACAGAGCGCGACCGCGAGCGCGTCTGCCGCATCGAACGGCTGGTTCTCGAGCCCGAGCAGGCGTCCCACCATTCTCACGACTTGGTCCTTGGGAGCGCTGCCATAGCCTGTGACCGCGCTCTTGACCTGGGAGGGCGTGTACTCGAAGACCGGGAGGTCCGAGCCGGCCGCTGCCAGCAGAACGACCCCTGCTGCTCTTCCGACGCTTGTCGCGGTCTGCACGTTGCGATTGACGAACAGGGCTTCCACAGCCATCGCCTCCGGCCGGTAGTCGGAGATCACGGCGCAGACGTCCTCGTACAGCTCACGGAGTCTCGGAGCGACCTGATCCTCACGCCTGGTCCGCAAGACACCGGAGGCCACCAGGGTGGGAGACCCCCCCTTTGAGACCACCACTCCGTAACCGGTGGCCGAGAGACCCGGATCGATGCCCAGAACGAACATATGTACGAGAGGGTAGTTTCCAGGTCCCCGATTGCCGTTGCAAGTCCCCTACTCGAGCGGTTGAAGCGATTCCATCACCTCGTCCGGTATGTCGAAGTTGGCGTACACCTCCTGGACGTCATCGAGCTCCTCCAGGCCGTCGAGCAGGCGCAATACCTTCGATGCGGTCGATCGGTCGACGGGCACCGTCGTCTTGGGAAGCTGGGTGACTTCGGCGGTGTCCAGGGAGAAGCCCGCGTCTGCGATGGCCTGCCGCACGGCCGGGAGGTCGGAGGGACTCGTGATCACCTCGAAGAGGCCATCGGTGGTTCTCAGGTCCTCAGCCCCTGCTTCGAGCACAGCCTCCATGAGCCGCTCCTCATCACCTGAGACCAGGATGTAGCCCTTCTGCTCGAACAGGTAGGCGACGGAGCCCGGCTCACCGAGGTTGCCGCCACTCCTGGTGAAGGTCGACCGCACGTCCGATGCAGCACGGTTGCGGTTGTCCGTCATCACGTGCACGTACATGGCGACCCCGCCTGGCGCGTAGCCCTCGTACCAGAGCTCCTCGAAGTGAGCCACTCCTTCCACATCGCCGCTCCCTCTGGCGATGGCTCGCTCGATGTTGTCGTTCGGAACCGAGTTGGATCTCGCCTTGTCGATGGCGGTTGCCAACGCCGCATTCGAGTCAGGATCTCCTCCACCGTGTCTGGCCGCCACCTCGACCGCCCTGACGAGCTTGGCGAAGAGCTTGCCGCGGCGGGCGTCCTGTGCACCCTTGCGGCGCTTGATCGTCGACCACTTCGAGTGCCCTGACATCAGGGGACCGTGTCGAGGAAGACCCTGTGGAGCCGGAGGTCCTCCGTCAACTCAGGATGGAACGCCGCGCCCAGGATGCCGTTCTGACGCACCAGAACGGGATGATCGTCGACGCTGGCGAGGACTTCGACGTCTGCGCCCACCTTCTCGACGAAAGGCGCCCTGATGAACACCGCGGGGAACGGATCCTCGAACCCCTCGACGGGCAGGCTCGCCTCGAACGACTCGTTCTGTCTTCCGAAGGCGTTTCGCCTGACGGTGATGTCGAGCACACCGAGCAGGTCCTGGTCTCCTTCAGTGACCGCGCCTGCCAGGAAGATGAGCCCTGCGCAGGTCCCGAAGGTGGGGAGCCCTGAGGCGATGGCATCTGCGAGGGGCTCCAGGAGCCCGTGCCGGCGTGCGAGCCTTGCGATCGCGGTCGATTCCCCTCCAGGGATGATCAGACCGTCGAGCTCGCCCAACTCGTCGGTGCTTCTCACCTCCGAGGACGCGGCGCCCGCCCGACCGAGGGCCCTGGCGTGCTCACGGAAGTCGCCCTGGAGGGCCAGGACGCCTATTCGAGGCGCGCTCAGTTGCCCCGCTCCTGAAGCCGGTCTGCAAGGGTCTCGATCTCGAGACCTCGCATGGCCTCTCCGAGGCCCCGGGAGACCTTGGCCAGGATCTGGGGATCGTGGTAGAAGGTGACGGCCTCCACGATCGAGCCTGCGAAGGAGGCGGGATCGCCGCTCTTGAAGATCCCTGAGCCAACGAAGACACCATCACATCCCAGCTGCATCATCAACGCTGCATCCGAGGGAGTTGCGATCCCTCCTGCCGCGAAGTTGACGACAGGAAGCGAACCTCGATCTGCCACCTCGCGTACGAGCTCGTAGGGCGCCCCCAGGTCCCTCGCAGCCGCCATCAGCTCATCAGGCCCTGAAGAGCTCAAGGAACCGATCTGCGTGTTGATCCTTCGCATGTGACGGACCGCTTCGACGACGTTGCCCGTCCCCGCCTCGCCCTTGGTGCGGATCATGGCTGCGCCCTCACCGATCCTGCGCAACGCCTCGCCCAGGTCTCTGGCGCCGCAGACGAACGGTGTCGTGAATGCCCACTTGTCGATGTGGTGCTCTTCGTCAGCAGGCGTCAACACCTCGCTCTCGTCGATGTAGTCGACGCCCAGTGCCTGCAGCACTTGCGCTTCCACGAAGTGGCCGATCCTGGCCTTTGCCATGACAGGGATGGTCACCGCAGCCATGACCTCCTCGATCCTCTGTACGGCAGCCATGCGCGCCACGCCGCCTTCAGCCCGAATGTCTGCTGGGACGCGCTCCAGAGCCATCACGGCAACGGCGCCCGCTTCCTCGGCGATCCTCGCCTGCTCAGCCGACACGACGTCCATGATGACGCCGCCCTTGAGCATCTCCGCGAGGCCGCGCTTGACCGTGTCCGTTCCTCGTTCCATGGGCTGAGTGTAGCGATGGGAACCCTTGCCCTCGCCGGCTGATCAGCTCGTTGACGAAGCCCTTCGATAGGCGAGCTCGTACCGCGGCACGACGTTGCGCCAGTCGTAGCCCGCCGCTCTCACTCTGCCTCCCTGCTGGTACCTGGCCAGCTCCTCGGGCGCTCCCAAGAGGCTCCGGATCGCTGCCGCCAGTGCGTCCGGGTCAGCGGCGGGGACGAGCATCCCCGCGTCCCCGAGGACCTCGACGAACCCTTCCAGCGCAGATGCGATCACCGCGCATCCCGATGCCATCCCCTCCACCAGGACGATGCCGAA
>CAZKJJ010000016.1:0-12642 GCA_964553055.1 uncultured Acidimicrobiia bacterium | reverse complement strand
TCTCCTCGTCCACGGGGCCGAGCATCCGGACATTCCGTGGGCTGCGCGGGCGCGCCGCGCCCATGACCACCAGCTCGGCATCGGGAAAAGCCCTCGACACGCCGGGCCACGCCCGAAGGAGCACGTCCAGTCCCTTTCTCGGCTCGTCCCTGCCGAGAAAGGCCACGGTACGTCCGTTGCGGGCGCCAGGCGCGAAACGGGCCGTGTGAAGCCCGTTGGGTACCACCTCGGCATCCGGCGCCAAACGCGCCACGGCCCGTGCGGCGACCGAGCTGACGGCGGTCGACACCAGCCTCCTCAGGCGGCTTCGGAGCGCAGGCGCCGCCGCACGGTACAGCGCACGTGCCCAACGCGGCGGGTCGGCGTGGAAGGTACCGACGATGGGAAGCTCGAGTCCCAGCGCCACCCATGAGACCAGCGGGGTGAGCGGCTCGTGGACGTGGACCACGTCTGCACCCTCCGTGGCACGCCGAAGTCTTCTGCGCAGGCGCGGATCGAGTCCGATCGGGGCCACCGACCTGTTGGCCCGTATCCCGACCGCCTCCGAGACGAGTCTGCTTCCCTCGGGTCCCGTGCGGCCTGGCCCGACGAGCCATGCCTCGTGTCCCGCCTGAACGAGCTCCACCGTCAGCTCGGCACACTGCTGCTGGACGCCTCCTGGGCGATCGAGCGCGTACGGGCAGACGACGGCGATTCTCAACGGTCCGAAGGCCAGTTCGGCTGAACCAGGTGCCAATCGGTGGGGGCGCGCCTGATGAGCTCCTCGAACTGCTCTGCCAGACTCTGCGTCAGCGCCGCCACCCGCTCAGACTCCGTCCCCCCGGAGGGGTGCGGTACAGGGTCGAGGACCACGAGGCGATGCCCATGGTCGGAGAAGTAAGACGCGACGGGAAGGAGAACGACGCCCGCCCGCAGCGCCAGCGCCGCCGGCCCCGCAGGGAGGGTCGTTCGCTCCTCGAAGAAGTCGACGCCAACGCCTCTCCCTGAGAGATCACGGTCTGCCAACAATGCCACGGCCGCCCCCCGGTCGAGGGCCTCGACGAGCTTCTTCGTGAGCCTCGCCCGGGAATCCGTCAGCAACACCTCGATGCCGAGCTGACGTCGCAGCGAGACAAACCACTCTGCTATCCGCCGGTTGCGAAGTGCCTCGGCGACCGCTACGACCTCGATGCCGTGTTGCCTCGCGACCGCCCCCGCCAACTCCCAGTTCCCCATGTGCGGAAGGGCGAAGATCATCCCCTCTCCCCTGTCGCGAACCTCGAGGGCGTTCCCGATCTCGCTCACGTCGACACGCTCCAGCATCCGTAGCAGGCGCCTCGGCCTGACCCAGAACACCTCGGCCCAGTAGCGCCCGTATGCAGCGAATACCTCTCGTGCTGCGTATGGCACCTCGGGGACGTGCCCCAACACCCTCGTCATGTGGCGCATGGCCATGGATCTCCTGTCGCTGTCGAAGCGATGGACGATCATGCCTCCTGATCTGCCAAGCCAGGCGGCGACGCTGAACGGAACCAGACCAGCCACCATCGCGGCCAAGCGAAAGCCCAGGTAGAGGAGCCCGCTCGTCACTCGGCGAGTTGACGCCAGTTGATCGAGAACCGGTAGGCCACCGTGGCCCACGTCCCTACCACGAGGACCCACAGAATCGGGACGAGGATCCCGGGAAAATTGAGTCCGACGGTGTAGAGGATGACGCGCTCGGCTCTTCCCAGCACGCCGCCCGTCCCGTCCAGTCCGAGGCTCTCTGCCTTTGCCCGAAGATACGACGTGAGCAAGGATCCGCCGAGGACGAGCACCACCAGGACAGGGACAGGGTGCTCAGGGACCGCGAACACGACGGCGGCCCACATGGCGGTCTCGCCGATTCTGTCCGCAACCGAGTCGACGAACGACCCCCTCCCAGTCACCTGTCCGCTCGCCCTGGCCACTGCACCGTCCAGGCTGTCGATGATCGACCCGACTACGACCACCCACGAGCCTGCGGCAAGCATTCCTGCAGCCACCATGACGGATCCTGCAATCGTCACGATGAGGCCGGCCAGCGTGACGCCCGCAGGAGTGACACCGAGGCGCGCCAGGAACCGACCGATCGGCGCAACCAGCCTCTCGGCCTGCCGTCGAACGCGAACCTCGATCACTGAAGGCGCAACGTACCACCAGGCCGGCCTGTGAACCACCCTCACTACACTCGGAGGCAGGCCAAGAAGGACGGAGGGTGGAACCGGAACGGATCAGAAACGTGGCTCTGGTGGGTCACGGGGGCAGTGGGAAGACCTCGCTCGCGGAAGCGCTGCTGTACGCCGCCGGTGCCACGACCAGGCTCGGTCGTGTCGAGGATGGGACCACCATCATGGACTTCGAGCCCGAGGAGACCGAGAGGGGCCTCTCCCTGAGCTTGGCGATCTCATCACTCGAGTGGCGGAACGCCAAGATCAACCTGGTCGACACCCCTGGATACGCAGATTTCGTCGGGGAGGCGCGGAGCGCACTCCGCGCGGCAGACCTGGCCCTCTTCGTCGTGAACGCTGTCGACGGCGTCGAAGTGCAGACGGAGCTGCTGTGGGAGGCAGCAGTCGAGGAGGGGCTGGCTCGCGCGGTCTTCGTCAACATGCTCGACAGGGAGCGGGCCTCCTTCTCGCGGGTGCTCTCCGAGCTCAGGGAGACCTTCGGAAAGCAAATCGCCCCGCTCCATGTGCCGATCGGGCGGGAGCACGAATTCCGCGGGCTGGTCAGGGCGGTGACGTCGAAGGCCTTCACCTATTCGGATGGCCCGGTCGGCGCACCGGCTGACGTTCCAGACGACCTGGCGGGCGAGTTGGAGGAGGTCCACACCGCTCTCGTCGAGTCGGCTGTCGAGACGGACGACGAGCTGCTCGAGCGCTACTTCGACGGTGAGGAGCCGTCAGCAGACGAGCTGGTCAAGGCCATCCACTCTGGCATGCTCGCGGGCGAGATCGTCCCTGTGCTGTGTGGATCGGCCACACACCTGGTGGGAATCGACATCATGGCGGACTTCTTGGCGGAGTTCGCTCCCAGCCCTCTCGAGCGCGTCCCTCCGCCGTTGGCCGAGGGTGAGCTCGAGACGGTCGACCGCTCAGGTCCCGCCGCTGCCTACGTGTTCAAGACGGTGGCCGATCCCTACGTCGGCCAGATCTCGCTGTTCCGCGTGTTCACGGGCAACATCCCCGTCGACACCGAGGTGGAGAATGCGAGAAACGGTGCCAGGGCCCGCATGCACAACCTCTTCTTCATGCAGGGCAAGGAGCACCAGGACGCGGCAGAGATCACAACAGGCGACATCGCAGCCGTTGCCAAGCTTGAGGGAGCCTTCTCGGGAGACACGCTGCGCAGCCCTTCGTCCGCCATCCGGTTTGAGCCTGTCGGATTCCCCAAGCCGGTCATGGGCTTCGCCGTCTCGCCCCGCTCAGCAGCAGACGAGGACAAGCTGTCCCTGGCGCTCCGCAGGGCCGCCGAGGAGGATCCCACGCTGGCAGTCGAGAGAAGGAGCGAGACACGAGAGACCGTGCTCTCGGGGATGGGCGAGACCCATCTCGACGTGACGCTGGCTCGTATTGCGAGGAAATTCGGCGCGGAGGCGGTCACGTCCGAGCCGGTCATTCCCTACAGGGAGACCGTCACATCCACCGCAGAAGCAGAGGGCAAGCACAAGAAGCAGACGGGCGGTCGCGGTCAGTTCGGCGTGGCGTGGGTCCGGTTCGAGCCGCTGCCCCGCGGCTCGGGATACGAGTTCCAGGACGCCATCAAAGGAGGCGTCATACCGCGGCAGTTCATCCCCGCCGTGGACAAGGGCATCAGGGAGGCCTTGGAGCGGGGTCCTCTGGCAGGATTCCCCGTCGTGGACCTCAGGGCTACGGTCTTCGACGGGAAGTACCACTCCGTCGACTCGGACGAGACTTCGTTCAGGATGGCAGGCATCCTCGCCTTTCGTGGGGCCTCGCCTTCGCTCGCTGCCGTCCTGCTGGAGCCGATCATGCATCTCGACATCCGCATTCCCGAGGACTCGACAGGCGACGTGATGGGCGACTTGTCAGCCAAGCGGGGTGCCGTGCTCGGCATGGACACGGACGGCAAGGCCAGGATCGTCACCGCGGAGGCACCGCTCAGCGAGGTGCAGCGGTACGCCGTCGACATCAGGTCGATGACGGGTGGCAGGGGGACATTTGAGATGCGTTTCGACCGCTACGAGCAGGTACCCCATCAAGAGGCGGAGCGCGTGATCGCCGCAGCCCGAGAGGCCAAAGAGTAAGGAGAACCGAACATGACCAGTGCAACGCTCCAATTCGAAGGAGACGCGTCGGAGCTCGAGGTGGTCGAAGGCACCGTGGGAGGTCACGGCCTCGACATCTCCAAACTACGGGCCACGACAGGGCTGGTCACGCTCGACAAGGGATTCGCCAACACGGCCGAGACCGTGTCCAGGGTCACCTACATAGACGGAGAAGATGGAATCCTCCGCTATCGCGGGTATCCGATCGAGCAGCTCGCCGAGCGCAGCACGTTCCTCGAGGTCGCCTACCTCCTGTACCACGGCGAGCTTCCCCGCAAGGATCAACTCGACGCCTACGTCGAGGCCATCTCCAACCACACGCTGCTGCGGGAGGACGCCAAGCACCTGTTCGAGGCGTTTCCGATGGAAGCCCACCCGATGCAGATTCTGGCCTCGGCGGTGTCTGCGCTTGCTTCGTACTACCCGGACGCCCTGGACCCGTTCGATGAGCCTTCGATCGCGATCTCAACGACCCGACTGATCGCCAAGATGCCGACCATCGCCGCCTGGGCGTACAAACACTCCATGGATCAGCCCTACGTGTACCCGCGCAACGATCTCGACTACTCGACGAACTTCCTCAACATGATGTTCTCACTCCCGACAGACGAGTACCTGGTCGACCCCGTCATCAGCAAGGCGCTCGACACGCTGCTCGTCCTCCATGCCGACCACGGCCAGAACTGCTCCTCGTCGACGGTCAGGATGGTCGGCTCGGGGAGAGCCAACATCTTCTCATCGATAGCGGCGGGCGTTCACGCCCTCTCTGGTCCCAGCCACGGGGGCGCCAACCAAGAGGTCGTCGAGATGCTCTCGGAGATCGTGGAGACTGGAGGCGACGTCCGGACGTGGGTCCGAAGGGCCAAGGACAAGAGCGATCCTTTCAGGCTGATGGGGTTCGGGCATCGGATCTACAGGAACTTCGATCCCCGAGCTGAGATCATCAAGCAAGTCGCGACGGACGTGCTGTCTCAGCTCGGAAGAGACGATCCCCTGCTCGATGTGGCGGTCGAGCTCGAGGAGGCCGCGCTGGAGGACGACTACTTCGTTGAGAGAAAGCTCTACCCGAACGTCGACTTCTACTCAGGGATCATCTACCGAGCGATCGGCTTCCCGACCGAGATGTTCACGGTGCTCTTCGCCATCGGGCGTCTACCCGGCTGGATCTCGCAGTGGCGGGAGATGAACCAGGACACGACCACCCGGATCTGGCGGCCCCGTCAGATCTACGTCGGCTCCACCGAGCGGGGCTACGTCGAGATCGAGGAGCGCTAGACCGCGGGGATCTGCTCGACGTATGGCTCGGCCACCAGGGCGCCGGTCCGCCCGTCCACCCTGGCCAGGGCCCGCCTGCTGGGGGGGTCATCAGCCGAGTACATCAGCACGCTCCACACCGGTTTCGAGAGCCAGCCCTCGAAGCCCAGCGCAGCCGAGGCATGGCCCACAGGGAAGCCGACCGAGCGGCCCGAGATCACCAGCGCCTCTCGCTCGTCGCAGACGACCTTCCAGGCCGTCGACATGTGATAGGCGGCCAGCACGACGAAGAGAGCACCAGCAGCCCACAGCCCACCTGCGAGCCCGACCGCCGCTCCCCCGAAACACGCCGAGGCAGCCGCGAGATACACGGCGCCGGCGACTCTCCTTCTGCGGGGGCTCGGAAACTCGTACGTTCCCCCGGGACCGGCGTCGAGGTCGTCAGGCACACCGGCCTCGTCTGCGACGTCTTTGGGGATCTCGATGCCCATCAGGGTTGGTACCCGAGGTCGGAGAGTGCTGACCTGATGAGGCTCGCTGCGTCCTCGAGGTCCTCGGGATCGGGATCCTGCTGAGCGTTGGCGAAGTCGAGGTCGGTGAGGGTGTCGACGGGACTCACGTGGATGTGCACGTGTGGCACCTCCAGCCCCGCGATCATCAGCCCCACCTTGTGGGGTCTGAAGGCCCGCTGGATCGCCTCCCCCAGCGTCTGGGCAACGCCCATCAGATGGGACAGCAGCTCACGGTCGAGGTCCAGCCAATGGTCGACCTCGGCTCGGGGCACCACGAGGGTGTGGCCCTTCCGCAGAGGGTTGATGCTGAGGAAGGCGACGCAGACGTCGTCCTGCCAGACAAAGCGGGCAGGGAGCTCACCTGCGATGATTCGGCTGAACACCGAGGCCATGGGCGAGAGTCTCGGGTCTCCGCTCTCCAGTTACAAGTTCACCTGGGAGGTCTCACGAGCTCGGACAGCCTGGCGGCCGCGTCCTCGAGGGTCACGCCCCGCTCCTCGTGGTCTTCGCCCCTGATACGGATCCCGACCGTACCCGCGCCCACGTCGTCGTCGCCAACGACCAGAACCGCAGGATGCTTGTCCGTGATCGCTCTCCTGATCTTCTCCCCAACGGTGGCATCCGAGCGATCGACCTCGACCCTCATGCCGAGATGCCTGAGCCGGGCCTCCACATCCCCTGCGTAGGCGTCGTGTCGGTCTGCGACCGGCACGACGCTGACCTGCACGGGAGCGAGCCATCCAGGGAAGGCTCCGCCGTAGTGCTCGACCAGCACCCCGATGAATCGCTCGACGGAGCCGAGCAGCGCCCGATGGATCATGACCGGCCGAGGGCGAGAGTCGTCGGCGTCGACGTAGGAGATGTCGAAGTTCTCGGGCAGGGCGAAGTCCACCTGGATGGTGGTCATCTGCCAACGCCTTCCCAGCGCGTCCTTGATGTGGAGGTCGATCTTCGGTCCGTAGAAGGCCCCCTCTCCCTCCGCCAATCGGTACGGCACGCCTGAGCCCTCGAGTGCCGCGGCCAACGCCTCGGTGGCCACGTCCCACAGCTCCTCGTCGCCCACGGCCTTGTGGGGACGAGTAGCAAGCTCGGCCTCGAACTCCTCGAACCCGAAGTCGGAGAGCATCAGCATCGCCAGATCGAGGAGATCTCTGAGCTCGTCGAGCAGGAGCGCGCGCGGCAGGAACAGGTGGGCGTCGTCGACTGTGAAGCCACGCACACGGAGCAGCCCGTGCACCACTCCCGACCTCTCGTACCGGTAGACGGTTCCCAGCTCGAACAGCCTGAGGGGCAGCTCGCGGTACGACCTCGGCCTCGCCTTGTAGATCAGGATGTGAAAGGGACAGTTCATCGGTTTGACGTAGTACTGGCCTCCTTCGGCGAGATCCATGGGGGGGTACATGCTGTCCGTGTAGTAGCCGAGGTGCCCTGAAGTCTCCCAGAGCACGCTCCTCGCCACGTGCGGTGAGCCGACCAGCCGATAGCCGTGCTCGAGGTGGACGCGCCGTGAGTAGTCCTCGATGACCTGGCGGATCATGGCCCCGCTCGGATGCCATACGGCCAGCCCGCTGCCGAGCTCGGAGGGAAATGAGAACAGGTCGAGCTCGGCGCCCAACCTCCTGTGATCGCGCCGCTCTGCCTCCTCGAGCCGACTGAGATAGCCCTGCAGCGCCTCTTCGCTCTCCCAGGCGGTCCCGTAGATTCGTTGCAGCTGAGGGTTGAGCTCGTCACCTCTCCAGTACGCGCCTGCTGTGCGCAGGAGCTTGAAGGCTGGGATGTGTCCGGTGGATGGCACGTGAGGGCCACGACACAGGTCGACGAAGCCGTCGTTGCGGTACACGCTCACCCGCTCCGAGCTCTCCAGCTCAGAGGCGTCGACCGACTCGATGATCTCCTGCTTGAAGGGCTGGTCCTGGAACAGGTCGAGCCCCGCCTCTGCGGACATCTCCTCGCGCTCGAATGGCTGGTCAGCGGCGATGATCTCGAGCATCCGCTGCTCGATCGCGGCGAGGTCCTCAGCGCTGAAGGGCCGCTCGACCTCGAAGTCGTAGTAGAAGCCGTCCTCGATGGGAGGCCCGATCGCGAACTTGGCCCCCGCGAAGAGGTCGAGGACCGCCTGAGCGAGGACGTGCGCAGCAGAGTGGCGGATCACGTACCTGCCCTCATCCCCCTCGCCTGTGACGATCTCGACCTCCCCTCCCACCTCAAGAGGCCTCCCGAGATCCATCATCTCTCCATCCACGCGCACTGCCACAGCCGCAGACGCCAGTCGGGCGCTGATCCCAGAGGCGATCTGGTGGCCGGTCACGCCTTCCGGGTGACTGACCACGGAGCCATCAGGAAGTGTGAAGTTGAGTGACAATCTCGCCCCGATGCCGTAGCTTCGCGGAGCATAGGGTAAAGGCGGCCTGGAGCAGGCATGCCTCGATTTACCCCCTGGAGTCTCCATGGGACCGGCCGAGATTGCGAAGGCGATCGCAAAGGGCGGAAACGTCCAGCTGATCTCAGATAGCACGAATCACGTGTTCCGCGTGTGGCGCGAGAGTGAGACCGCCATCGTGAAGGTCTACGCATCGCCGAGCAGAGAGCGCAGGGAGAAGCGTGCGCTCGACGCCCTCTCCGGTGTGCCAGGGCTGCCTCGGGTACTCGGACGCAAGTCAGACGCCGAGAGTCCCTGGGTCGTGTTCGCGGACGGCGGTCGCTGGAACCTCGCCACCCTCACAGGGAACTTGGACGCGGCAGGACGCGCAGGCGACGTGTTGCGGCGGGTGCACGAAGCCGATCCAGGCGAGCTCTCCAACCTGGCAGGCGGGATGGACTCAGAGTCGATCTCGGCCGATTTCAGGGCAACGCTGCAGCGACTCGGACGGTATCGAAGGAAGCTCTCCATCCCCACCCAGGTGTTCGAGCTGGCCGACTCGGTCCAGCCACCATCCGCAGGAGCACCACGAGCTGCGCACACCCGCCCAGGCCCCGAGAGCTTCATCGTCTCGGATGATGGTCAGGTGACCCTCGTGGGGTGGGGCTGGGCGACGCTGGCTCCACCCGAGTGGGACCTGACCTACGCGTTGTGGCGGATGCAACTCGATATGAGCGAGCAGGCCATGCATGCCTTCGAGGAGGGCTACGGCTCGCACCTGTCCCACAGCGAGCTCGACCGCTGGTCTGCGTACCATGCTGCCCAGTCCCTCCTCCGCGACGCCGAGACGCAGGACGGCCGCCTCGATCACCTCCAGAACATGGTCCACAGCCTCGAAGCGGCCTTGGCAGGCACCCAGTAGCACCAACCCCGCGGGCCTGTCGCAACAGCCTGAGCGAACAGCCGCACACCGGCATCGACCGCCGATCCGAAATCCACCGATGCGAGCGCCTCGCCCCCTAACCTCGACGGACGGTAGGGAGGTGAAGAAGTGGGTGAATGGCTCATCGTCGCCACGTTCATCACCGGAGCGATCTTGGCCATCCGAACCGTGGGAGGCCGCTCCCTCGTGAGCGTCGAGCAGCGCCCACATCCTGTGGACGTGGACGACCTGCCGTGCCCCTGGTGTCACGCCTCCACGTCCGAACAAGACGCCCGCTGTCCCGGATGTGGCCGTCGGTTCGGCTGATCGCGCGCAACGGCACATCGAGGTCTCCCAGGTAGTCTGGCCTTTCGTGAGCAAAGTCGGTCTCGTGCTCGGAGGAGGAGGAGTCACAGGAGCCTCGTGGGAATTGGCGGCCCTCTTCGCCATCGAGATGGCAACAGGGTGGGATCCGAACTCGGCAGAGGTGGTCGTAGGAACCTCTGCCGGCGCCTACGTGGCGGCCCTCGTCAGAGAGGACGCGCTGCACCTCGACACGATCGCCAGACCCGAGGACACCGGCGCAGATATCTCCCTTCGCATTCGCTCTCACCTCTACCGAAGGACCCGGTTCTCTGGCTTCCGGCGCTGGCTGCGCCATGGCGTGTTGCCAGGGATTCGAAATCCAGGTCTGGCTCTGATGCTCGGCTGTCCCGCTCCCTACGACCCTTCCGGGATCTCCGATTGGCTCGCGGAGCAGGCAGGGCCTGGAGCGAACGGATGGCCGGACAGGCCGACCGTCATCGTCGCCTACGACATCGCAGCTCGAAAGCGCGTTCCGTTTGGCACGCATGGCGCGCCCGAGGTCACCCTCCGCGAGGCGGTGGCTGCTTCATCAGCGATACCGATGATCTTCCATCCCTTCGAGATCGAAGGGAAGGCATACGTGGACGGCGGTGTGGCCTCCGGGACTCACGCCGATCTCGTGCTCGGCAGCTCGGACCCTCTCGACCTCGTCGTCGTCTTGGCCCCGTTGGCCGCCGAGCGTCCCAGACGAGGGGCAGCCTTCTACGAGCTCCTCCTGGACCACGCGGGGTGGAAGATGCTCTCCGAGGAGGTCGCGCTCATCGAGCAGGCTTGGCCAGACACGAAGGTGCTGGTGCTCAAGCCAGGAGAAGAGGTCCTGGCGCTCATGCGGTCCAACCCCATGCGTTCAGATGCTGCCGTTTCGTCCTTCGTCGGGTCGCTCGACTCGATGCACGGGATGCTGTCCCATCCGAGCATCTGGTCGGTTCTCGAGGCACATCTCAGCGAGGTCGCCTGACGGCAAGGCCTCTTTCGGCCTGTCGTTAGACTCGCCGGAGCCGACCCAGGAGCACCCGATGCAGGCGTTCACAGAGCCGGGCGAGGTCCCGATCGAGGCCTCCGACAACATCTTGGCGGCTCTCTTGGAGCGTGCCGAGCGCTTCCCACACGTGCCCGCTCTGTCGTTTCGCACAGGTGATTCCTACGAGGACGTACTGACGTCTGAGTTCGCCTCGACGGTCAAGGAGCTGGCAGCAGGCTTCGTGTCCCTCGGTATCGCTCCTGGATCTCGAATCGCCATCTTCTCCCCCACCCGGATCGAGTTCACCTACCTCGACTATGCGATCTGGGCTGCTGGGTGCGCCACCGTGACGATCTACGAGACCGACTCAGCAGAGCAGGTCGCGTGGATCCTGGGTGACAGCGGTGCCGTGGCTTTGATCTGCGCCGATGATCACCTCAGGTCGGTCTACCAGGAGGTCTCTGACCGACTGCCCGACTGCAAGCACGTCTTTGTCATCGACAACGGGGCTGTCGCACAGCTCCGCGGTATGGCAGGCGATGCCGATCGGGAGGAAGTGGAGAGAAGAGTGCGCTCGATCTCCCATGAGGACCTGGCCACGCTCGTCTACACGTCAGGGACGACAGGCCGCCCCAAGGGCTGCATCCTCACCCACGGCAACCTGATCTGGGAGGTGAGGCAGGCGAGCGCCGCGCTCCCCGAGCTGCTCGCGCCGGGAAGCGTGACCTACCAGTTCCTGCCGCTCGCCCATGTCCTGGCGAGGGTCGTGACCACGGCGGGCATCACGAACGGCGTGAGGGTGGCCTACACGACGGGGACGCAGAACCTGGTCGAGGAGCTGGGGATGGTGAGGCCCGACTACATCATCTCGATCCCCAGGGTCTTCGAGAAGATCTACAACGGTGCCAAGACCAAGGCAGACGCCGAGGGCAGGGGGCGCATCTTCGATCTGGCCGCCCGGGTCGCGATCGACGCCTCCCGCCAGGGTGAAAGACCCACCATCCGAACGAGGCTGCTCAGGCCTCTCTTCGATCGGCTGGTCTTCTCGAAGCTCCGGGCGGTGGCAGGTGGCAACCTCACGTACGCGGTCTCGGGCGCCGCGCCACTCGGGGAGCGCCTGGGGCACTTCTTTCGAGGCGTCGGGATCACGGCGTTCGAGGGGTACGGGCTGACGGAGACGACGGCAGCCATCACCGTGAACACGCCCTCCGAGACGAAGGTCGGCACCGTGGGCAGGCCCCTCCCGGGAGCCTCGGTTCAGATCGCAGAAGACGGCGAGATCCTCCTCAGGGGAGGCTGCGTGTTCCAGGGCTATTGGAGCAACGATGCCGCCACCCAGGAGGCGTTCACACATGACGGATGGTTCCGGTCGGGCGACGTCGGTGAGCTCGACGAGGACGGCTACCTCAGAATCACCGGCCGCAAAAAGGAGCTTCTGGTGACGGCGGGAGGAAAGAACGTGGCTCCTGCTGTTCTCGAGGACAGGCTCAGGGCCCATCCCCTCGTCAGCCACTGCGTCGTGATCGGGGACGCCCGGCCGTTCATTGCCGCGCTCATCACGATCGACGAGGAGGCGTTCCCTTCATGGGCAGCCCAGGCGGGAAAGGAGGGAAAGACCGTCGCCGACCTCGTGGACGACGCCGATCTCACGGCCGCCGTCCAGCAGGCGGTCGACGATGCGAACCTGGCAGTGTCCAGAGCGGAAGCCATTCGCACGTTCCGGATCCTCCCGGAGGACCTCAGCATCGAGGGTGGTGAGTTGACCCCAACGCTGAAAGTGAAGAGAGCTGTCATCGCTCAGAAGTACGCCCAGGTCATCGACCACATCTACGGTGAGTAGCTCCCTGGCCCGCCCACCGAAGGACGCTTGGACGTAGGACGATGGCGGACTACGAGAACGGGCACGAGGTGTCGACGAGCGCTCCCGCAGGCGATGAGGCTCGAGCAGGCGAAGATGAAGTCGCCGCGGTCCACCGATCT
>CAZKJJ010000015.1:0-18961 GCA_964553055.1 uncultured Acidimicrobiia bacterium | reverse complement strand
TCGAGGTCCTGGGCCGTGTACACGGCCACGACGCCCGGAAGGTCGGCCGCGCCTCCGAGGTCGATCCCGGTGAGCGTGCCGTGCGGAACGAAGCTTCGCACGAATCCGGCGTGCAACGTCGAGGAGTCTGCGAGATCCGAGACGTATCGAGCTGCGCCCGTGACGAAGCGCCGGTCCTCCAAGCGGCGCGCCGGCGAGCCGAGGACGGTGCCCGTGCCGGCCTCCCACCTCGGGGCGCCGTCAGGCACAGGTCGAGGACCGGGGGTGCACGTCGGCGGCGAGTGTCATGCCGTTCGCCGTGAACTCACGGCAGGGGTGCCCACGTTCAGACATCGTCTGCGTCGACCCACACCGTCTCGGTCGGGGCCGGGACCCACAGCTCGATGAAGCTGAAGTCGTCGTCGCTTGGGTTCTCGAACCAGTGGACCTCGTCGCGCTGCACCAACGCGACGTCGCCTGGCCCCAGCTCGTGTAGCTGGCCGTCTGCGTGGAGCGTCCCACGGCCCTCCAGAACGATGAAGTAGTGGTCGCAGTCACGGTGATAGTGGGCGGCGGCAGTGTCCCCCGGGTGGTAGGTGATCCGGTCGGCCTTGAGGTTGCTGACGCCGAAGAGGTCCTCCGTGACGAGGTCCACGCGATCGCGGGTGTCTCGGGTCGAGGAGAGCCGTGGAAGGTCGCCTGACGAGACGACGTGCGACACGGGCTCCCCTTCCGTCTGCGGCTCGGAATCTACTAGCCTCGGCTGCAGGAGCTGCAATCGTTTGTCGAGCATCGAGCCTGGGGAGCCCGTGCGAGCGATGAGGAGGGTGTGATGGCCACCGAGGTCGTATCGGCGAAGGATCTCGAGAAGCCGATCATTCGAGGCAAGAAGATCGCGGCCTCGAACGATGGAACCATGATGACCGTGATCGACGCCGGCGAGTACGGCACCCTGGTCACGGACGAGCCGATAGCCCATGGAGGCACCGGCGAGGGTCCCTCGCCGCTTCAGACGGTGTTGGGCGCACTCTGCGGGTGCGAGTCGGTCACGTTCCACCGAACCGCCAAGGACCTCGGCTTCTCCTACGAGGGCATCGAGTTCGAAGGGGAGTACACGATCGACATCCGAGGTCGCATGGGCCTCAGAGGCGTTCGCCAGCACTTCCAGACGGTCCGCGTGCAGGCCACGGTCACGACGAAGGAGTCGGAGGAACGGCTCCGCGAGGTGGTGGCGGAGACCGAGGCCCGTTGCCCTGTCTACAACCTCATCTCGGACGCAGGCGTCAAGGCGGAGATGCTCTGGGTGAGGAAGCTGCCGAGCAGCTGACGGGGGTGCGTCCGCAGCGGCAGTAGGTAGCTAGGGTCCGAGCACCAGCCTGGGAGGGTCAAGATGTCCGAGCTTCCGAGCCTCAACTTCTATCGCACTGCAGACGTGTACTCGCCGATTCCCGCGACCTGCTACGACGAGCGGAGTCCCTTGGTCATGGAGGCAATCCAGTCGAAGGGGTTCTTCACCCATGAGATACGGGACGGCATCTTCTACATCACCGAAGGTTGGTACTTCATGCTGGCGGCGGTCCACGACGAAGGCGTGATCGTCGTGGATGCACCACCTTCGATAGGACCCACGTTCGCAGGGGAGAACATCACGCACGCCATCTCGGAGATCACAGACAAGCCGATCACGCACGTGATCTACAGCCACCACCACTCCGATCACATCGGAGCGGGGAGCGTCTACCCCCAAGGGGTTTCGATCATCGCCCACGAGGAGTGCGCTGCCTACCTCGAGTCAGCCAACGACCCACAACGGCCCGTGCCAACCGAGACGTTCAAGGACAGCTATTCGCTCGATGTCGGCGGGCAGACACTTCGGCTCGACTACCACGGCCTGATTCACAGCGCAGGCAACATCTTCATCTACGCCCCACGTCAGAGGATCCTGATGAACGTCGATGTGATCTTCCCAGGCTGGGTGCCCTTCAGCAGCTTGGCGATGGCGGCCGACCTGCGGGGGTTCCTCCGGGGCCACGACGTGGCCCTCTCGTACGACTTCGACACGTTCGTCCCTGGACACCTGACCCGTCTGGGGACCCGTGAGGACATCGAGATTCAGAAGGCCTACTTCGACGACCTGGTGCAGTCGGCCATGCAGCACCTGGACGACACCATTCCAAGCCGCAACGCATTCAATAGCGAGGTCCAGTTCATGGGGATAGCAGAGCAGGTAGGCGGGTTCGAGAACGCGTGGCTGGTGTTCGATGCCTACCTCAACACGGTGACCGATAAGGTCGTCGAAGACGTGCTGCCCCGCTGGGAGAGCAAGCTGGCAGCGGCGGACGTGTTCACACGCTCTCATGCGTGGGAGGTCGTGGAGCGGCTGCGGATCGACGCCTGAGGCCTCGTGCCGGCCGGCGTGCTCGCTGACTGAGATGGCTGACCGTCCTGAGGAGATCCTGCCCGTTACGGAGGAGCGGTGGGGCGACCTGGTCGACTTGTTCGAGCGTCCTGGCCCTAGGGGCGGCACCCCGGTCACAGACGGCTGCTGGTGCATGTGGTGGAGGCAGAGGTCGGGCAACCGCGACACGAACAAGCAGGCCATGGGCGCTCTCGTCGAAGCGGGCCATGAGCCAGGGCTGCTGGCCTACGAGTCGGGAGCTCCAGTGGGCTGGATCTCAGTCGGCCCGAGGGAGGAGTTCGGGCAGCTGATGAGGTCCCGCCTCTACGGGCCGAAGGACGAGGACGAGGGTGTGTACTCGATCGTCTGCTTCTACATCCACTCGGAGGCCAAGGGCAGAGGCGTAGCCGCGGCACTGCTCCGCGCCGCCGTCGACTACGCCCTGGCCAGGGGCGCCTCTGCCGTCGAGGCGTATCCCTCCGAGAGCGGGGACTACATGGGTAAGCGGGCCGCCTTCTCCGAAGTCGGTTTCGAGGAGGTCAGGGCAGCAGGAAAGCGCTCGGTGATGCGATACGCTCCCGAGGGCTAGCTCCAGTCCTGAGTCTCGAGTTTCGTGTCAATCCCAGCCCCGTATTTCGACGCCTCGATTGACACGAAAGTCGATTTGGATCTCCTGTGAGAGGCATTGAGACTTCCCCCGTGCTCGCATCGATCCCATCGCCGAGCGTCAATGTCATCGAGGTGGGCCCGCTCACCATTCACTTCTACGGGATCCTCATCGCTGCCGCCGTGGCGGTCGCGGTCACGATCGGGAGGAGGCGTTACGCCCGGTTCACAGGGGATATGGAGCTGTTCGACCGGGTGGCGTTCTGGACGGTGGCAGGGGGGCTTCTGGGTGCACGCCTTGGCTATGTGCTCACCCACAGCGGCCGGTTCGAGGCCCGGCCCCTCAGCGTCTTCTACGTCTGGGAGGGAGGGCTGACCCTCGCAGGCATGCTGATCGGCGGAGCCATCGCAGCGCTGTACTTCCTCGACCGCTACAAGGGTGACAGCTGGGCGTTCCTCGATGCGCTCGCGGTCGGCCTCCCGGTCGCCCAGGCCATCGGCCGATGGGGCAACTACTTCAACCAGGAACTGTTCGGCACCCCTACCGATCTCCCGTGGGGCATCGAGATAGACCCCGTCAACAGGCCGGCCGGCTACGCGGACTCCGCCGTGTTCCATCCGACCTTTGCCTATGAGATGCTCTGGAATCTGGCAGTGGTCGTGCCGACGATCCTCTACCTGGAACGACGCGGCAAGCTCTCGAAAGGATCGGCATTTGCCGTCTACCTCATGCTCTACGGCGTCGGCCGCTTCCTGACGGAGCTCCTGAGAACAGACACGACGTTCCGGCTGCTGGGCCTCAGCCGGAACGCCTGGGGCGCGCTCGGTGCCGTGCTGTTGGGGGCTCTGATCCTCCGGAGACGCCAAGCGCTCGCTATGCCCCAAGTGCCTGCGGCAGAGTGAGGCATCCCTCCGACTCCGAGTCGAGCTTGGGGAGAAGTCTCGTGCTTCCGGTCGCGGTCACGATCCTGGCTGTGCTCCCCGTGTTCCTCGTTGGAGCGCTGGCCGTTCAGATCAGGGACGAGCTCGAGTTCTCGGAGTTTCGCCTGGGCGTCCTGGTGACGCTGTTCGCGCTGACAGGAGTGCTGGCCTCTCCCGTTATGGGGCGTTTCGTGGACCGCCGCGGTGAGCGGATCGGCATGCTCTCCTCTGCGCTGCTGGGAGGGCTCGCCACCGCCGCGATGGCCTCGGCAAGGGCCTGGAGCGTCCTGGCCATCGCTTCTGTCGTGGCAGGCCTCGGCAACTCGGCTGCTCACCCCTCCGCCAACCTGGCGTTGGCCAAGAACGTGGCGGCGCCTCGGCAGGGGCTTGCGTTTGGTCTGAAACAGTCAGCCATCCCGAGCGCCATCCTGCTGGCCGGCTTGGCTGTGCCCTTGGTAGCCCTGACGGTCGGCTGGCGCTGGGCCTTTCTGGGAGCAGCCTTCGGATCTCTCGTCTTGGCGGCCACCGTACGGCGCGGGGCATCAGGCGAGCCAGGAGCCAAGCCGGTGGCGGCACGGGCCAGAGTCAAGCCGGGTCCGCTGCTGCTCGTGGCGGTCGTCGCCTTCTTCGCCATTTCGGGGGTTCAGTCGCTTGCCGCCTTCCTCGTGGAGGCAGGATCCTCAGGTGGCTACGACGCAGGCGACATGGGCTTCCTTCTGGCTGCGGCCAGCTTCATCGGCATCGCGGTGCGAATCGCCTCGGGCTGGTTGGGCGACCGCCTTCCAGGTCGATCATTGCTGGGAGTGATCGCGGGCTACATGGCGGTCGGAGCGGTCGGACTGTCGGTGATCGCCTTCCAGGGCTCCTTCCCGGTGTTCGTCATCGGAACGATCCTCGGCCTCGGTGCAGGCTGGAGCTGGAACGGCCTGATGCACTTCGTCGTGGTACGCGGCTATCCGGAGGCCCCCGCAGAGGCGACGAGCATCCTCCAGGCAGGTCTTCTTGCGGGGGCGGCCGTGGGCCCGTTGCTGTTCGGGTGGGTCGTGACGGTCGACAGCTACGCGGCAGCGTGGTTCCTGGCGTCCGGAGCCCTGGCCACGGCGGCGCTGCTGGCCCTCGTCGCATGGCGAATGCTGCTCGCCCGCCAGATCGAGGCCGACGACCAAAGGGAGGCTCTCGCCTCGACGGGAGCCAGATCGCGGTCTGCGCAGCATGAGGTACCTCGGGGTCTCAAGTAGCCTCGAAGCCCCGATGTCGCTCCGAGCCCTCTCCGTGCTGGGCGCGCTCGTGCTTGCGGCCTGCTCACAAGCCGCGAACACGACCCAGGTGCCTTCCACGGACAGCCTCACCACCGCGGAGTCCGTCACGACGGCCGTTCAGCAAACGGACGTTACGCAGACCCCTCCTTCGACCGCTGTCCCGACGAGCCCGCCCTCGACGGAGCAGAAGGACCCGCTCACCCTCCAGATCGAAGAGCTGATGGCGATCACCGAAGAGATCAGGGAACTGGCGTTCCTGGAGACACCAGACATCACGGTGCTCACGGAGGAGGGCGTCGCAGAGAGGATCCTGGAGCTGTTCGACGAGGACACGGACCCTGAGGAGTTCGCAGCGAGTGACGAGCTGTACACCGTGCTCGGGCTCCTCGACCGTGACGACGACCTGCTCGAGATGCTGAGCGCCCTGCAGACGGAGCAGGTGGTGGCGTTCTACGCCACCGAGTCCAAGGAGCTCGTCGCCCCTGCCTCGGCGGAGCAGTTGACACCTCTCGAGAAGCTGACGCTCGTCCACGAGCTGACGCATGCGCTCACCGACCAACACTTCGACCTGTACGCGCCGATGGAGCGCCTGGACGCGGAGCAGCGCTACGACGAAGCCAGCGCCTTCAGAGCACTCGCCGAGGGAGACGCCACCGTTGTCGAGACTCTCTACCTTCAGCAGCTGCCTCGCGCCGATCAGCTGCTGATCCTCCAGAGCGCCCTGTCCTTCGAGAGCCCGGTGTTCGATGCGTCGCCATCGTTTCTCCAGGACAGCCTTCTGTTCCCTTATGTCGAGGGAAGGGACCTGGTCACAGACATATGGACGGCAGACGGGTTCCAGGGCGTGGACGACGCCTACTTCGACATCCCAGCCACGACGGAGCACGTGTACCGCCCCGGGACCTACTTCGCAGGTGAGGGGGCAGCGCCGGTGACGCTCCCGGCTCTCAGCCTGAATGGCTACGACCTGATCGAAGCATCGACGTGGGGCTATCTCGGATTCCAGACCATGTTCGATCAGGTGCTCGATCGTGACGCCGCGGACACGGCAGCCGAGGGATGGGGAGGCGACCGCTACGAGCTTCATTGGAACGGCCGAGACATGGTGTTCGTGCTCTCCTACACGGGAGATACGACCGAGGACGCGGCACAGCTGCACCAGGCCCTCGATGCCTTCATCGCAACGTCCATGGCAGTCGGGCCTGGGGAGCAGGACGGGGCTGGCGAGTCGTACGCGGGAGAGGACTACGCCTTCCTCTCGAGACAGGACGACACTGTGGTCTTCGTAGCAGCGAGCGAGCCGTCTGCCGGCAGTGAGGCCAGGCAGCTCTTCCCTGACTTCTGATCGAGACGTATGTTGATGCCATGGTGCTCGAGCTGAGGGGCGGCGGCTGGGCTTCGGGACCCGTCTTGTTGGCGAAGACGTTCCGACAGCGATGGCGAGGCCTGCGAGAAAGGGGCGCCCGAGCCCTGCTGATGGCGACCAGCACGGTCCACGGCAGAGGGATGGCGGGACCGGTCAGCCTCGTTGGTCTGGACAGAGCGGGATCCGTCGTGGCTCTTGCGACTCTCGAGCCGGGCGCCTGGCGCCGGCTCAAGGGCGCGTGCTGGATCCTCGAGCTTCCCACGTCCGCAGGGACGCCCGAGAAGGGAAGCAGGCTGAACGTCTACCTTCTGTCGTGATTGGCCGCCTCGTACTCTGCGCTACGCCGATCGGCAACCTCCAAGACACCTCGGCCCGGGTCGCGGAGTCCCTCGCCATGGCCGGAATGGTCTATGCCGAGGACACGCGGCGCACCAAGGCTCTCTTGGACCATCTCGGCGTTTCCAGGCCGGTTCGCTCCTACTTCGTGGGTAACGAGGAGATGCGGGCGAAGGAGCTCATGACCAGGCTGTCGGAAGGCGAGACCGTTGCGCTCGTGACGGACGCCGGGGTCCCAGGGATCTCCGATCCCGGTTACAGCGCCGTTCAGGCTGCGCTCTCCGTCGGAGCGGGGGTCACCGTGGTACCTGGTCCGAGCGCGGTGACCACGGCGCTGGTCGCCTCAGGTCTTCCTGCCGACCGCTTCGTCTTCGAGGGATTCCTTCCTAGGAAGGACAAGGCAAGGACCGAACGGCTCGGCCTGTTGTCGTCCGAGGCGCGCACCATGGTGCTCTTCACCACCAAGAGGAGGCTCGTCTTGGACCTCTCGGACTTGGCAGAGGCGCTGGGAGAGGACAGGCGATGCGTGGTGGCTCGGGAGATGACCAAGCTGCACGAGGAGTTCTGGCGAGGCACCCTCGGTGAGGCGGTGAGCCATTGGCGAGTCACCAAGCCACTCGGGGAGCTCACCCTCGTCGTCGAAGGACTGGAAGCGGGCGGGGATATGGACCGAGCAGTTCAGGAGACCATGCGCCGGATGGGAGAAGGCGTCTCGACGGCGGACGCGGTCCGAGACGTGGCGCGAGAGCTGGGAGTGAGCCGCAACACCCTGTACGAGAAGGTGTTGGCGGAGAGAGCTAGGTGAGCTCGTCTCGGCAGTCCGAGCAGAGACCCTTGCCCTTGAACGGTGACACGTTCTCCGTCGATCCGCAGAACGTGCACGTGGAGTCGAGCTTACGCAAGACGATGGTGTCGTCCTCGACCGAGATCGTGAGCTGATCGCCCTCCCTGATGCTGAAGAGCCTGCGGGTCTCGGCAGGGATGACGATGCGGCCCAGATCGTCGATCTTGCGGGCGATTCCCGTTTCCATGGCTTCCTCTCAGATCCAGTCTTCCCCTCAGACCCGAGCCGAGCCTACTCGGTGGGAAGTACGCTGCCGCTCGTGTGGGTCGACACGCACGCGCACCTCCAACTGGCGCAGGAGGACCCGGGTCTCCTGCTCGATCGTGCCCGTGAGGTGGACTGGGTCGTCGTGCCTGGGATCGACGTTCCCTCCTCGCGGGAGGCGCTCGCGCTGGCGGCAGGGCACGGGAGGGTGGTGGCCGCGGTGGGGCTCCATCCTCACGAAGCGAGCCAGTGGCCGCTCCAGGCGCGGGTGCTGACGGGACTGGCGGAGCAAGCAGAGGCAGTCGGTGAGACAGGACTGGATTTCTACAGGAACCTTTCGGGGAGAAGAGACCAGCTGTCGGCGTTCCGAGCCCAGGCTGACCTGGCTGTGTCCCTCGACAAGGCCCTGATCGTGCACTGCAGAGACGCCTTCTCCGAGACCTTCGACGTACTCGAGGAAGTCGGCTGCGGGCCCCGTTCGGTGATGCACTGCTGGACGGGTGGGACTCGATGGACCAGGCGATTTCTCGATCTCGGCGTGACCTTCTCCTTTGCAGGCCCTCTCACCTTCGAAGGGGGCGAGACCGTGAGGATGGCTGCAGCCCGCGTCCCTCCCGGTCGAGCGCTCGTCGAGACCGATACTCCCTATCTGACTCCTCCCCCACACAGGGATCTCCCGAACGAGCCTTCCAACGTCGCCATCGTCGGGGAGGCCTTGGCTGGTGTGTGGGGGGCGAGCATCGAAGAGGTCGCCGAGGTCACGTCTGAAACGGCGCGAAGCGTGTTCAGGAAGTGACACAGTCGCCGTCTGAGATCAAGGACCTCCTCGAACGGCATGGCGTCACGCCAAGGAAGTCCCTGGGGCAGCATTTCCTGGCAGACGCCAATGTCACAGCGAAGATCGCCTCGCTGGTGCCAGAGGACCTGCCCGTGGTGGAGGTGGGCGCGGGAACCGGGGCGCTCACCGTGGCTCTCTCAGAGCGGTGCCCTCGAGTAGTGGCCTACGAGGTCGACACCAGGCTTCGGCCTGTTCTCGAGGAGGTCCTGCGCGGCCGCGAGAACGTCGAGTTCCGCTTCGTCGACGCGATGACCGTGGCGCTGGCACCTGGCGACCCAGAGTGGGTCTTGGCGGGCAATCTGCCATACAACGTCGCCGCACCGTTGGTGCTCGACGTCCTGCGTGGCGGGTCGCCGGCGCGACTCGTCGTCATGGTCCAGCTCGAGGTGGCCGAGCGGCTCGTTGCAGGGCCAGGCTCGAAGGCGTATGGCATTCCCTCGGTCGTGACGCAGCTGTACTCGATACCCTCGCTGCGATTCCGAGTGCCTCCGCAGCTCTTCGTTCCACCTCCCGCCGTGCTCTCGGCGGTGGTTTCCCTCGATCGCAGGGCAGATGTCTCGTCGGAGACTGCTCGGGCGGCTGACCTTGCGACAGCTGCCTTCGGTCAACGCAGGAAGATGATCAGGACGTCGCTGGCCGGTGAGATCCCCGACCTCCGCAGGGTCCTCGAGGATGCGGGGATCCGAGAGACGATCCGGGCGGATGCCCTGCTGCCTCACGAGTATCTCGAGATCGCCAAGGCAGAAGCCGCATGACCATGCACGCGGAAGCGCACGCCAAAGTCAACCTGGGTCTCCGGGTCGTCCGCAGGACGGCCTCGGGGATGCACGAGATCCGGTCCCTGGCTCAGAGCATCGACTGGAAGGACTCGCTGGAGGTGACGCCTGCGGACTCGGACCGACTCGAGGTCGAGGGGGCCGAGCTGCCGAGCGGATCCGACAACCTGGTGTGGAAGGCGATCAGCCTCTACCGCGAGGTGGCAGAGAGGGTCATCAGATTGGACCTCGTGCTGCGCAAGGAGATACCGACCGCGTCGGGGCTCGGCGGAGGGAGCGCAGACGCGGCGGCGGCGTTGCTCGTGGTCGACGAGCTGAGCGGAGGCAACGTCGAGCTCGGCGAGCTCGCGCCGAAGGTAGGCGCAGACGTTCCCTTCTGCCTCGTCGGAGGAACCGCCGTCGTGACGGGCTTCGGAGAACGTGTCGATCGCGTCCGGCATTCCGGCGGGTACTGCCTGGCCCTCGTGGTGCCTCCGGTCGAGCTGTCTGCTGGAGCCGTCTACCAGGCATGGGACGGGATCGAAGCCACCCGGGCCTCCGAGGAGATGACAGGCTCCGATCTGCCTCCCGAGCTGCGCGAGTACGCGCCTCTCGGCAACGATCTCTCGGCTGCGGCCGTTGCCCTCCATCCCCCGCTCGATGACTGGCGGGCCACGCTTCGCCATGCCTGGGGTCGGCCCGTTGCGATGTCAGGGAGCGGTCCCACCCTGTTCGGCTACTTCGCAGACAAGGACGAAGCGAAGGGAGCGCTGGCCGTCGTCCCCCCAGGAGCGAGAGCATCCGCGGCGGCCGAGCCTGCGCAGCGAGGGGCCACGATCACCGACCGATAGACTGACCCGGCCCGGTCGCGGAGGCACCCCCTTGGGGGGTGGTGTAACTGGCAGCACAGCGGTTTTTGGTGCCGCTAGTACGGGTTCGAGTCCTGTCCCCCCAGCCAGCGAGAGAGGATGATACGCATGTCCGTGAAGGCCATCGTTATGGCGGCAGGCCAGGGCAAGCGGATGCGCTCGGACCTCCCCAAGGTCCTCCATCCGGTGGCAGGGAGGCCCCTTCTGTCCTGGGTCCTGGACTCCGTGGGGGCCATCGACCCTGAGGACGTGCTCGTCGTGGTGGGCCACGGCGGCGAGCAGGTGCGAGAGATGCTCGGTGACGGCTGGCGGTCCGTCGTCCAGCCTGAGCAGCTGGGGACGGGCCATGCCGTTCAGATTGCCATCGCCGAGCTCGGAGACGTATCTGCCGACACCCTGGTCGTCGTGCCGGGCGACGCCCCGCTGATCGGGCATCGGCTCGTCGACCTGATCGGTCGGCACCTGGAGACCGATGCGGCTGTGACGTTTCTCACCGCGGAGCTGGAAGACCCGACGGGGTACGGGAGAATCGTCCGAACCACCGAGGGCGAGGTGGTCGGGGTCATCGAGGACACCGATGGAGAGCCAGAACAGCTCGCCATCTCGGAAGTGAACGGGGGTATCTACGCCTTCAACGGTGGGAGGCTGGCCGCTGCGCTGGCCACGCTCGACAGGGACAATGCGCAACGCGAGTACTACCTACCCGATGTCGTGGCTGCGCTCTCCAAGGCAGGCGATCGGCTCGAGGCGCTCACCGTCGTCGCGGACGACATTCGGGGTGTGAACAGCCACGACCAGCTCGCGGCCGCGGAGGCCGTCGCTCGCAGGCGTATCAATCTGGCATGGATGCGCGATGGGGTGTGGATGCAGGATCCTGATCGGGTCTACGTGGACGCGACGGTCCGCCTCGCGGCCGGTGTGAGGCTCTACCCCGGGGCGCACCTGGAGGGGGCGACCATCGTCGGGGAGGGTGCCGTCGTAGGTCCTGATGTCTTCGCGCTCGACGCAGCAATCGGACCGAGGTCGAGGGTGTGGTACTCCGTCCTGCGCGGTGCCGAGGTCGGTGAGGATGCCCAGATCGGGCCCTACGCCAGCCTCAGGCCCGGAACGGTCCTGAGTGCAGGAGCCAAGGCAGGAACCTTCGTCGAGATGAAGAACACCCGCGTGTCAGAAGGTGCCAAGGTCCCTCATCTCAGCTACATGGGCGATGCCGACATCGGGGCCAGGGCCAATATCGGAGCAGGGACGATCACCTGTAACTACGACGGAGTGGACAAGCATCGCACGGTGATCGGAGCGGGCGCCTTCATCGGCTCGGACACGATGCTGGTGGCACCGGTCGAGATCGGTGAGGGAGCGGTGACAGGGGCAGGCGCGACGATCACGGAGGATGTGGCGCCAGGTGCGCTGGCCGGCGAGCGTTCGTCGCAGGAGGAGATCCCCGGCTACGCTGCCCGGCTGGAGGAACGCCGGAGGCGCAAGGCAGAGGGGTAGGCGTGGAGCTGTCAGGGCGCAAGCGGATGATGCTCTTCACTGGGGGCGCCAACGAGCCCCTGGCGGAGGAGGTCGCCCAGCATCTGGGGGTGAAGCTGGGTGGCATGGAGCGGAGCCAGTTCGCCAACGGGGAGATCTACGTCCGGGCGACCGAGAGCGTGCGAGGCGCAGACTGCTTCGTGATCCAGACCCACTCCAATCCTGTCAACTTCCACATCATGGAGCAGCTGCTCATGATCGACGCCCTCAACCGCGCCTCCGCCAAACGTGTCACGGCGGTCGTCCCGTTCTTCGGCTACGGCAGACAGGACAAGAAGGTGCTGCCTCGCGAGCCGATTTCGGCACGGTTGGTCGGGGACTTGTTCATGGTTGCGGGAGCCGACCGCATCGTGTCCGTGGATCTTCACACGGGACAGATCCAGGGATTCATCAACCGGCCGTTCGATCACCTCACGGCCCTCCCGATCTTCGCGGAGTACCTGAACGGAAGGCTGGAGGGACCCGTCACCGTGGTCTCGCCTGACGCCGGAGGGGTGAAACGAGCTGAGAAGTACGCGCGGCACATGGATGCGTATGTTGCCTTCGTGGCGAAGCGACGCGAGGCCGACCAGCACAACGTCTCACAGGCTCTGGCGATGGTCGGGAAGGTTCGCGACAGGCACTCGGTGATCGTCGACGACATCATCGACACTGCGGGTACGGTCGCCAACGCGGCCACCCTGCTCCGCGAGAAGGGCGCCAAGAGCGTGACCGTCATGGCCACACACGGGGTGTTCTCCGAGCCCTCGATCGACAGGCTCAAGAATGCTCCCATCGACGAGATCGTCGTCACGAACACGGTGCCGCTCCCCTCGGAAGCCCACGTGCTGGACACGATCACGGTCCTCTCGGTGGCGCCGATCGTTGCCGAGGCGCTCAAGGCCATCTTCATCGAGGAGTCCGTCTCGGAGATCTTCCTCGGGGAGAACGTCTAGCGGGCCAAGCGCACCGCTGGGCCGGTTTCGTGTCAATCACAGACCCCGTAGAGGGGCCTGAGATTGACCGGAACGAGGAGGACCTTCGGTCGTTGCGACATGCACGCGGCCTCGGGACCCGTCGTCGGGACCGCGCAGCCGGCCGGGTGCTTGACTGGCTTCGATGTCCGCTGACGTGTTGGGGATCGCGGGGCTCGTTCTGCTGTTCGCCTTGGCTACCTTCCTGGCCGCCGCGGAGGCGTCGCTCGTGCGGATGCCGAGGGTGAGGGCCATCTCGATCGCGGCTCGTGACGAGAGAGGGGGTGCTCGCCTGGCGGGCTTGGTGGAGAACCTTCCCAGAACGCTGAACGCCATCCTCCTGGCGGCCCTTCTGGCCCAGATCGGGGCTGCCACGATCGTCGGCGTGCTGTCGCAGCGATGGTTCGGGAACCTGGGCGTGACGCTTGCCTCCGTCGTCCTGACGTTGCTGCTGTTCGTCTATGGGGAGGCGATCCCCAAGACGTATGCCGTGCGACATCCTGATCGGGTGGCGCTCAGGCTGGCCGGCCCCGTGGCCGTGCTGGAGAGGATCCTCCGGCCCGTCGTTGCCGGCCTGGTCTGGATCGCCGATCTCCAGATGCCAGGGAAGGGCATCTCGACGCCAACTGTGACCGAAGACGAGCTGAGGAGGCTGGCGTCGAGGGCGGTGGCAGAGGGTGAGATCACACCAGACGACCAGCGGCTCATCGAGCGAGCCTTCCGGTTCGGCGACAGGCGAGCGGACGACATCATGGTCCCGAGGCCGGACATCGTGGCAGTGGCCTCTTCCACTCCTGTGAGAGAAGCCGTCGACGTTGCCCTGGCGGCGGGGCACAGGCGGCTGCCGGTGTACGAAGAGAGCATCGAGAACATCACCGGTGTCGTGAAGCTCAGGGACTTGGTGAAGCTGGCCTCGGAAGGAGGAGCGGCATGGGTGTCACAGCTCTCGGAGGCACCGTTGGTGGTACCCGAGTCGAAGCGGATCATCGAGTTGCTAGCTGAGATGCAGACGTCGAACAGGCATCTGGCGATCGTGGTCGACGAGCACGGGGGGACGGCGGGTCTCGTCACGGTCGAGGATGTCGCTGAGGAGCTGTTGGGGACCATCAGCGAGCGTGAAGGTATGCCCGAGGCTGTGGAGGTCGAGCCGGGCCATTGGATGCTGAGTGCCTCTCTCCCCATCGCCGATCTGGCCGAGCTGATCGGCGAGGACCTCCCCGAGGTCGAGGCGAACACCGTGGCGGGTCTGATGATGAGCGAGGCCGGCCGCGTTCTGGCTACCGGTGAGGAGGTGGTGATCGGGGGGAGACGCTTCGTCGTCGCCAGGGCGAAACGGAGGCGGATACTCGAGGTGGAGGTCTTTCCTCCTGCGTGAGTGGGTATGGTCGGGTGATGGACTCAGACGTACTGGTCATACGGACGGGGAACGGCAGGGCTTTCGTTGATCTCACAGAAGAGGTGCGATCGTTCGTGGCAGGGAAGGGCGACGGTCTGCTGTCGATCTTCGTGCCTCACGCCACCGCAGCCTTGGTTCTGATGGAGGCGGGCTCGGGCAGCGAGAGCGACTTCGGCGATGTCCTCGACCGCATACTGCCCAGAACGGACGCCTGGCGACATCACCACGGGTCGGAGGGCCATGGAGCCGACCACCTGGTGCCAGCCCTCCTCAGCTCGGGCCTGACCATCCCTGTCGTCGACGGCAGGCCAGCACTCGGGACGTGGCAGTCGGTAGTGCTGATCGACACCAACGTCGACAACCCATCCAGGAACGTTCGGTTGAGCTTCCTCCCCGGATAGGCCCTCTTCGGTTCCTATCAATGGACGCATCAGGTTTCGTCGCCTCGACTGACAGGAACGGCGAACGCGACGTAGGAACGGCGAACGCGACGGTCGGAACGGTGAACGCGACGGTCGGAAGTGAACGCGACGTCGCCTGCTACAGGTCGGGGAGTAGCAGCTCCTCGCCCGGGTAGATGAGATCCGGATCGCCAGATCGGAGGCGGTCCCGGTTCAGATCGATCAGCTCCAGCCAGTAGGGCACGATCTCGCCGCTCGTCGGGTCGGGGTGCTCGTTGCTTATCTGCATGCAGGCGATCTTCCACAGGTTGTCGCCCTTCACGACCACGTAGGTCGAGGGCTCGACGTGCTGTGGGCTCGGCCGCGGGAGCCGTTTCCAGGGTGCTCCGGCTACGGAGTCGCCGTCATCGCTCGGGAAGCCCGCGGGCGTCGGGATGTAGGGCGGGAGGATCTCGACGGGCCTGGAGAGGGAGGAGGGTGAGGCCCAGGCCATCGGGACGGTCGCCGGCGTGGCGGCCATCGCCACGATGAGGGCTCTTCCCAGCAGGGGCCGAAGAAACGGGACCGTGAGACGCCGCAGCAGCGGCGCGGATCGCCTCTGCGGCCGAAGCGCGAGGATCACTGCCAGGCACCACGAGACCGCGACCCAGTAGCCGAGGCCCAGTGCCACCAGCCGGAGGGCCTGGGCCAGCACCTCGTCCGGCGTTGTCCTGCTCATCCAGCCGACGAGGTCGTCCCATGGAGGACCCGGACCCAGGCGGTGCAGCGCCACGATCGCAACTGTGTCGAGAACGGCGATCAGCCACATGTGGCCACCGTACCGAAGCTGGATACCGTTGTCCATGGCTATACAACGTAGACCATCGTCGAGGGGTTGCCGAAGCGGGCGGGGAGCGCGGTACGATGGCGATCCCTACGAGGGAGCGAGGGCATGCAAGCGCAGATCGGCATCTGCAACGTGGAGCGAGAGCTCGATATCGAGATCGAGGATCCTGATACGTTCACCACGCAGCTCGAGGAGGCGTTTCAGTCGGGCACCCACATGTTGTGGTATCAGGATGACAAGGGCAGACGGGTTGGCCTACCGATCGACAAGATCGCCTACGTGAGGATCGACACGACCGAGATGGAGCTCAGGGTCGGCTTCGGCTGAGGACGCTCAGCTGGCGCGACGGCGCCGCTCTGCCAGCCAGCGCTTGCGCAGCCTCCTGCGCTCATCCTCGGCGTAGCCTCCCCACACACCCGCTTCCTGGTTGGCTTCGAGGGCGTATTGGAGGCACTCCTCGCGTACGGAACAGGCAGCGCAGATGGCCTTGGCGGCTGCGATCTGCTCGAGCGCGGTGCCTGTGGTCCCGATCGGAAAGAACAGATTCGGCTCGGAGTCGCGGCAAGCCGCGACGTCGCGCCAGTCAGTGGTGATGGTCAGCAAAGTCGGTCTCCGGACGATGTGCTCAGATTGTGATTTCGTTCACAAGAAGTCACTGAAAGATAACTCCGTGCCGGCAGTTTCGCAAGCGATTGTTTTCCCGGTCTCGGCCAAAATGACAGGCAGGCAGAAAGGAGAGCATGAGCATTGCTGACGAGCTGCAGGAAGAGCTCGAGGACGCGATGCGTCGGCGGGACAGGTCTCGGTTGGACGTGATCCGCCAGGTCCGAACCGAAGCATCGCTCAGGGCTGCGGCACCTGGCTTCTCGGGTGAGGTCGACGACGATCTGTACCGAGAGACGATCGGCTCGTACGTCAAGAAGATGACGAAGGCCAGGGACGAGTACCTGAGCCTGGGGGAGCGGGGGGCCGAGATGGCTCGCAAACTCAGCTTCGAGATCGACTACCTGAGTCGCTGGCTGCCCACGATGGCAGGAGAAGACGAGACGCGAGCGCTGGTGAAGGCAGCACTCTCAGAGTTGGGCGTCGATGATCCCGGCCAGGCGGGCAAGGTCGTCGGCCATCTGATGCGAATGCGGCCAGGGCAGCTCGACGGTGCGCTGGTCAACAGAGTCGTCCGGGAGGAGCTCAGCTCAGGGTGAGCCTTCCCCGCTACGAGCCCATGCTCGCCACTCGGTGGCCTGCCGCCTTCTCAGACCCGCGGTGGTCGTTCGAAGTCAAGTGGGATGGGGTCAGGGTGTTGGCGTTCTGGGACGGGAACGACCTGCGGCTGCGCAGCAGGCGGGGCAGGGACGTGACCGCCTCGTACCCTGAGATCGCCACGATGAGCTTCCCCAGACCTGCGGTGCTGGACGGAGAGGTGATCGCCTTCGACGAGGGAGGACGCCCCTCGTTCGAGCGCCTTCAGAGCAGGATCAACCTGACAGGGCGGAGGCGCGTGACAGACGCGGCTCGCGCCGCTCCCGTCACCGTCGTGCTGTTCGACGTGCTCTTCGAAGGAGAGGAGATGGTCGGCGAACCGTTCGAGGCGCGGGTAGCTCGCCTGGATGCCTTGTCCCTCCCCGAGGGGATCTTGCGCTCGGACAGGGTCGAGGGCGAGGGGGAGGCGCTCTTCGAGGCGGCCCGAGAGAAGGGCCTCGAAGGCATCGTCGCCAAGAGGCTGGGATCGCCCTACCGACCCGGGGTGAGGTCTGGCGATTGGCGCAAGGTGGCAGCCCTACAGAGGGCGAGGGCGGTGGTCGGGGGGTTCCTTCCTGGAGAGGGCGGCAGAGCGAGAACCCTCGGCTCTCTCCTGCTCGGTCTGTTCCGGGATGGGGAGCTCGTCTGGATCGGCTCGGTGGGAACCGGCTTCGACGATGAGTCTCTGGCCCACATCAGGGCGGCGCTCGACCAGCTCCGCACGCAGATCTGTCCCTTCGTCCCGGATCCTGACCTTCCTTCGGCTGCTGTGTGGGTCTTGCCCAGCCTCGTGGCTCACGTCGAGTTCAAGCAATGGACACGTGCAGGAAGGCTTCGGGCGCCTTCTTTCAAGGGATTCGCGGCGGAGCCCCCCGAAGAGGTCACATGGGAGTCGGAGGGTCCTCTCGGGTGATGTCTGGGTAGAGTCGAACGGTGGCCTGGAGCCTGACGAGGGCGGCTCAGTCCGAAGAGCTGGCGGCCGTGTGTGACGGCCTGGCCGATCCCAAACGGGTGCTGCTCCTGGCGGCACTCCGCGACGGAGAGCGGTCCGTCGGCGAGCTGGCGGAGCTGATAGGCGCAGCGCAGCCCAGCGTCTCCCACCATCTCGGCGTGCTGCGCTCGAAGGGTCTCGTGACCGTTCGACGTGCAGGGACCAGAGCCTTCTACCGTCCGAGCGACGCCAGAGTCATCGACGCGCTCGACATCCTCCACAGCCTGGCGACGGGCGAAGCAGCCAGGAAACCGGGCGCCGTCCGGTCGGGACCTCCTGCTCCTCCTCCGCCGAGGCTTGGCTGAGCGTCAGCCCGCTGCGGCTCGTTTGGCCTTGGTGGCCTCCACGCTCGCCTTGAGGGCCTCCAGGAGATCGACGACCTTGGTCGGCTCTGGGAGCTCGGGAGCGACGATCTCCTCCCCTTCGATCTTCTTGCGGGCCAGCTCTTCGATGTTCTCTCTTGTCTGGTCATGCCAGCCCTCGGCATCGAAGGGAGCGGTGAGGTTGTCGATGATCATCTCTGCCATCTCGACTTCTTCCGCCCGGACCTCCACCTCTTCGTCCAGCTGCTCGAAGGATGCATCGCGGATCTCATCGGGCCAGTGCATCGTCTCCAGGATCAGGACCCCGTCGTGGGCGCGCAGTGTGGCGAGATGCTGGCGCTCGCGGAGCGCTACCCGTGCAATCCCAACCCTGGCTTTGGACTTCAGCGCCTCAGCCAGGATGCGATACGCCTTGACACCTGTCTGCTCGGGCGCCAGGTAGTAGGACTGCCGGTAGTAGATCGGGTCGATCTCGGACTCGTCGACGAACTGGGCGACGTCCACCAACTTGGCAGTGCCCTTGGCGTTCGCTGCACTGAGCTCCTCGTCCGTGAACACGACGTAGCGGCCCTTCTCGAACTCGTAGCCGCGGACCATGTCCTCCCAGAGGACTTCCTCACCGTCCGCTTCGCTCACCCGCTTGTACCGGACAGGGGTGTGATCGGCTCCCCTCAGCAGCCGGAACTTTGGCTTCCGGTCCTCCGTGGCCGTGAACAGGGCCACAGGGATCGTGACGAGGCCGAAGCTGACGGCGCCTTTCCAGATCGGTCGCATGGTCGCGAATTCTAGGTACCCGGAGACGGGAACAGGGGTCCACGAGGGCACCCAAGCCTCGATCCTGCGGCTCTTGCGGAACCGAGGTCCTCGACGCGCCCTCGGCAGGATTCGAACCTGCGCACCCGGCTCCGGAGGCCGGTGCTCTAT